>JAQVWU010000049.1 GCA_028709565.1 Eubacteriales bacterium | reverse complement strand
GGTCTATCTGGATTGCGAGGAAGAGGACGGCTATTTCAGGGACAGATGCGTCTTTTCCGACGAGATTGACATAGAGGACAGCGTGAGCGTGAGTATAAGATACGCCAAAGGAGCCGTTGTCAGCTATTCGCTGACCGCCCACTCGCCCTATGAGGGATTCAAAATGGTGCTCAACGGCGAAAACGGCAGAATGGAAATCATTAATCACAGCGGTACCGGAGCGTTTGCGGGTAAACCCGAACAGACCATCCGGGTCTACAACAGGCTGGACGAGGAGATAATATACCGCAAACCGCCGGGTTCGAAGAGCTCGAAAACAACCAAAAACGCCGACCGCCTTATTGCCGAACTGTCGGGCGGACACGGGGGTTCCGACCCGCTCATGAGGGATATGATTTTCCGCGGCGCTGACGAGGACCCGCTGTGTCAGAACGCCGGCACCCGGGCCGGAGCCATGTCCATCGCCGTAGGCATTGCCGCCAACATATCCATGGCGGAAAACCGTATGGTGGATATCAGAGAGCTTTATGACTTCATGGATTGGGAATAGCCGGAACCGATGATGGATGACAAAAAACCGGCGCCCTGCTTCTGCGGTCATGACTGCGCCCGGTGTCTTACATATCTGGCAACCGTCAACAGCGACGAGGAGCTGCGCAAACAATCCCAAAGGTTTTACAGGGACACGTTGAAACTGGACATAGAACTCCCGAAACTGCGCTGTATGGGGGGCAGGTCGAAGGATGTGTTTTATTTATGCGAAGGCTGCCCGTGGATGAGGTGCTGCGCGGAGCGGGAGCTGAACAGCTGCGCCCAGTGCGGTGAATATCCGTGTGAGCCCCTTGCCGCTTACCGGGAAAAATATGTAAATAAATGCAATCAGATACCCTGCGACATGAGTTAACAGATAGTTTATAAAGAGGCAACATGTTTTTGAATCCTGTAACATAAAATATAAGCGAATGGGGGTGGTCCGGTTTTTGGACACTGACGGTTTACGGCAGATTATCATGATTATAATATTGGTTATATGCCTGGTTTTATCCGCCTTGTTCTCGGTATCCGGTGCGGCGCTGTTGTCACTGAACAAACTCCGTGTCGCCCGGATGGTTGAAGACAACGAAAAGGGCGCGCGCAGAACAGATAAATTGTTGAGGGATCCTGACAGACTCCTCAGCGTCATACATATCGGAAACGGCGTTGTTAATATCGCCGCTGCCGCCTTAATGACCGCCCTGACAGGGGCGGGGATCGCGGTCGGTATGATGGTTTTGGTCATACTCGTCTTCGGGCAAATAATACCGAAACTGACGTCTGTCCGCGGGTCGGAGCGTCTGGCGGTCGGTTTATCGGGTTTCGTGAGGGCTGCAGCGGTTATCCTGACCCCGGTGACCTTCCTGCTCGGCAAATTAACCGGTTCTTCGTCCGGAGCTCCGGGCGAAACCGAAGAAGTCCGGCCGTCGGTCACCCAGGAGGAAATGAGGACTATCGTAAGCGTCGGTCACCTGGAAGGTGTGCTTGAAGGCGAAGAAAAAGACATGATAAACAACGTATTCGATTTCGGGGATTATCGGGTCAGGGATGTTATGGTCTCAAGGACCGAAATCTCCGCGATAGACGCCGATATGTCCCATGACGAAATAATGGAAATAATCAACCGGGATCAGTATTCGCGCATACCGGTATATGAAGATACCATAGATAATATAATCGGCATTCTCAATGTAAAGGATCTCATATCGCTGCGCTTCGGGCCGGGGGATGATTTTAACCTGAAAAAGCATCTGCGCAAGCCCCATTTTGCCTATGAAAACAAACAGGTCAGCGAACTGTTCCACCAAATGAGATCGGAAAGAATTCATATGGTGATTGTGCTGGACGAATACGGCGGAACCGAGGGACTGGTGACCATTGAGGACCTTATAGAAGAGATTGTGGGCGACATAGAAGACGAATACGATAACGACACAATCGACATTGAAATAATCAAAGACGACGAATATCTGGTCAGCGGCACCGTAAGGCTGGAGGACATCAACGAACTGATAGGCAGTCAGATGGTGTCGGAAGACTTTGACACCATCGCGGGCTTTTTAATCGGCGTTGTAGCCCGCATACCCCGGTCGGGTGAGGTTATCGAATACGAGAACTTTAAGTTTGTCATAGAGAGCATGGAGCAGAACAGGATAGACAAAATCAGGATATTTACGCGCTTATCCGAATAAAGGGCGCGCAATTGAGCAAAAATATAATAATCATAAAATAACTGTTGAATTGTTAATTATTTTATGATATAATAAGTAACAGTGAAAATATGGCGGAGACCTCATCCACATGGAAATCTTAACAGAGATTCGGCGTCACGGGTTGGAAGCGCCGATTAAGAGAGTAGCGGAATGAGCAACACTCTGCCCGGATATAATTAAATATATGAGTCGGGCGCGTCAGCGTCAATGAAGGTGGCACCGCGGGAGTTATCCCGTCCCTCAGAAATAAATGTTTCTGAGGATTTTTTATTTTTGAAAGGACATATCATATTATGAACAGATACAGGACACATAACTGCGGAGAACTGCGCAGGAACGATATCGGCCGGCACGTAAGAATCGCCGGATGGATTGATACCATACGCGACCACGGCGGGGTAATATTTATCGATTTAAGGGATCACTATGGGGTGACACAGATTGTCATCAACGACGAGTCGCTCATCAAGGGTCTCGGGCGGGAGTGCGTCATCTCCGCCGGGGGGATTTTGAGCGAACGGTCACAGGACACGGTCAACGCGAAGATAGCCACCGGGGAGGTGGAACTCAGGGTGGACAGTCTGGATGTGCTGAGCCGGTCGGTCCCTCAACTGCCCTTTGATATCGGCGAGTCGACCCAGACCCGTGAGGAGGTGCGCCTCAAATACAGATTCCTGGACCTGCGCAACCCCGCGGTTCACCGCAATATAGTGACGCGTTCAAAAATCACATCGTTTTTGCGCGTTAAGATGGAGGAACTCGGTTTTCTCGAGATTCAGACGCCGATTTTAACCTCCTCGTCCCCCGAGGGCGCGCGGGACTACCTGGTGCCCAGCAGAAAACATCACGGCATGTTCTACGCGCTGCCCCAGGCACCCCAGATATTCAAGCAACTGCTCATGGTTTCGGGATTCGACAGATATTTTCAGATAGCCCCCTGTTTCAGAGACGAAGACTCCAGAGCCGACCGCTCGCCCGGCGAATTCTATCAGCTGGATTTTGAGATGGCCTTCGCCGGTCAGGAGGACGTGTTCGAGGTGGCGGAGAAGGTGCTGTATGATACGTTTTCCGCGTTCTCGGACAAGAGGGTCAGCCCCGCTCCCTTTCGGCGCATCCCGTATGCCGAATGCATGCTCAGATACGGCACCGACAAGCCCGACCTGCGCAACCCGCTGATTATCGAGGACCTGACCGGCTTTTTCGCCGGCGTCGAGTTCGCGCCCTTTAAAAACAAACCGGTCCGGGGGATAGTGGCGCCCGACTGCGCCGGCTCATCCAAATCCTTTTTTGAAAAAATGCTGACCTTCGCCACCGAAATCGGTATGAAAGGCCTGGGATATATCTCGGTGCTGCCGGGCATGGAACTCAAGGGTCCTATTGTGAAGTTCCTTTCGGAGGAGAAACAGCTGGAGATGATCGCGCTGCTCAGTCTTAAGGAAAACGATACGCTGTTCTTTATCTGCGATGTGCCTAAGCTGGCTGACAAACTGGCCGGACAGATTCGCTCGGAACTGGGCAAACGCCTTGACATTATAGATAAAAACGCCTTTGAAATGTGCTTTATCACCGATTTCCCCATGTATGAAACCAATGAAGAAACGGGCACCATAGAATTCACCCACAATCCCTTTTCCATGCCCCAGGGGGAGATGAAAGCGCTCACCGAAATGAATCCGCTGGATATCAAGGCATATCAATACGACATCGTCTGCAACGGCGTCGAGCTCTCGTCGGGGGCGGTGAGAAACCATAAACCCGAGATTATGATAAAAGCCTTTGAGATTGCGGGTTATACCAGGGAAGAGCTGGAGAGCAAATTCCCGGCGCTCTTCAATGCCTTCCAATACGGCGCCCCGCCTCACGCGTGTATGGCTCCGGGACTGGACCGCATGGTTATGTTGCTGACCGAACAGGAGAGTATCCGTGAGGTGGTAGCCTTCCCCATGAACTCCAACGCCCAGGACCTGCTGCTTGGCGCGCCGGGTACCGTTACCGAAATGCAGCTGCGTGAGGCTCATATAAGAATCAGATAAAATCAGATAAATAATACAGAAAGGACGGCGTAATATGCGCGATATCAAAATATACGAAGCGATGGCGAAACTGGCACTGACCGATGCCGAACGGGATTGGGTAATGTCCCGCGCCGCAAAGCTGACGGCAGGCTTCGCCGAACTGGAAGCGGTGGATACCGACAATACAACACCCCTTGTCACGGTACTGGACATAAAAAATGTGCTGCGCGAGGATGTCAGCGCCCGGCATATATCCCGGGACGAACTGATGGCCGGTGCGCCGGAGCAATACGACGGCTATTTCCGTGTGCCGAAAACGGTGGACTGAGGAGGGCGCATGAATAAGATTAACACGAACCGGGCCGTGGTGCTGGAGGACGTCATTATGCAAAAGGGCATGACGGCAACGGCAGGCTCAAAGATACTGGAGAATTTTATATCGCCCTTTAGCGCCGCGGCGGCGGACAGACTCACCGATAACGGGTATGTGATTGCCGGCAGGACGAAAACCGTCGAATTCGGTATTGAAGATTTCTTTGATGACGATAACGGGGAGGTTCCCGGAGCGATATCCGCGGTTGCGGAGGGCAGCGCCGGTTACGCCCTGTGCAATGACCTGTTCGGCAGATATCGCCGCACGGCGCCCGGGAGCGACTGCTGTTATATACATCCCACTTACGGCACTGTATCGAGATACGGACTCATACCGCTGGCCTCGTCCATGGACCGTATCGGTGTGGTATGCAAAAGCCTGCCCGGCGGATTTGAACTGCTCTCGCTGATAGCCGGCAAGGACCCCAATGACGGCGCCATGTTCCCGGAAGAGCGCTATAACTACGCGGCGCCCGGCAAAGCGCCCGTGATGGGCGTGCCCGAACAGGTCATAGCCAGGGCCGACGCCGAAACCCGGGAGGCCATACATGACCTTGCCGGCAGATTCAACGCGGTGAATATCGATCTCGAACATTTCGACCTGTATAAACAGGTGATGTATATACTAAGCTGCGCCGAAATCGCCAACAACATCAGCCGTTATGACGGTATAAAATACGGCTACAGGGCTTCGGATTACAGGGACATAGACGAGCTTTATGTAAAAACCCGTTCCGAAGGCTTCGGCCGCGGGACAAAACTCACGGCGATTATGGGCGCGATGGTTTTGTCGCAGCGCAATTACGCCCCGTATTATGAAAAGGCCATGAAGCTGCGCCGCAAAATTAAAGAATCGGTACGCTTTGACACATATGATATCATCGTGCTGCCGTGTGCGATTGAGGGGGACCGTTACGACAACCTGTCGCTCTGGGCGCTTTCGGGGCTCGCGGGCCTGCCCTCGGTAACCTTTTCCTATAAAGGCCGGGGTGTTCAGCTGATTGCGGGCATGAAAAACGAAGGTATGTTATTAAAAGCCGGGGAGGTGTGCATGGCATGAAATACGAAGTGGTTATGGGACTGGAAGTCCATGTGGAACTGTCCACAAACTCCAAATTATTCTGCTCCTGCCCGGCGCATTTCGGGGCGGAAGCCAACGAAAACGTGTGCCCCGCCTGCGCGGGCATGCCCGGAATGCCGGCCGTCACCAATAAAAGGGCGGTGGAGCTCGGTATTGCCGCCGGTCTTGTCACCGGCAGCGAGATTGCCCGGACAATGACCTTTGACAAAAAGAACTATTTCTATCCCGACCTGCCTACGGGCTATCAGATTACCCAGTGGTATGCCCCCGTCTGCCGCAACGGCCGGGTGGAGATAGAAACCGGCAAGGGCAAAAAGCATATCACGCTCAAACAGATTCACATTGAAGAAGACGCGGGTAAGCTGGTTCATGACAACCGCGCCGGCGCGTCGCTGGTCGATTTCAACCGCACATCGGTGCCGCTGATAGAAATTGTAAGCAATCCGGATTTCCGCTCGGCCGGCGAGGTGACGGCATATCTGGCAAAACTGCGCTCCCTGTTGAGCTTCGCGGGCGTTTCCGACTGCAAAATGCAGGAGGGTTCCATGCGCTGCGACGTGAACATTTCGGTCCGCGAGCGGGGCTCGGACAAACTGGGTACGCGTACCGAGATAAAAAACATGAACTCGCTCAAAGCCATCGCCGCCGCCATTGAATATGAATCCGGGCGGCAAATCGACGCGCTGGAAACGGGCTGCGAGGTGCTGGTGCAGGAGACCCGCAGATGGGACGACGACAGGGGCGAAACCTTTTCCATGCGCGAAAAGGAGGACGCCACCGACTACCGCTATTTCCCCGACCCCGAACTCATGCCCGTTGTCATTGACGACGAATGGATCGAATCGGTGCGCGCGGGTCTGCCCGAAATGGCCCACGAAAAGTATCAGCGCCTGACCGGAGAGCTGGGTCTGTCGGAATATGACAGCAATATAATAACAGGCAGCAAGAATCTGTCCGATATATTCGATGAAACGATGAAGTATTTCCCCAAACCCAAAGAGGCTGCCAACTGGATTATCACCGAACTGCTCAGCGTAGCCAAGGGCGACAACAAAGGGGAGGACGATATAAAAATCGACTGCCGGCAATTCGCCAAACTCATGGAGCTTGTCGACAACAAGACCATCAACCGCGGTGTGGGCAAAAAACTGCTTTTGCCGGTATGGAAAGAGGGCATTGACCCCGCCGCTTATGTTAAAGAAAACAAACTCGGTATGGTCAGCGACACCGACCAAATCGGCGAAATCATACGGCAGGTCCTGGAGGAAGAAGCCGATTCGGTCAGCGATTATAAAAACGGCAATCAAAAGGTATACGGCTTCCTTGTGGGCCGTGTTATGAAGAAACTCGCGGGCAAAGCCGACCCTCAGGTCGTAAACAAACTGCTGGCAGAGATGCTCGCACAAAACGAATAACAACAGTTATTAATTCAAACAGCAAAGGCTTGCCGGCAATTACAGTCCGACAAGCCTTTTTTTGGATGAGACCCGGCTGCTGTCTCACCTTTCACCGCTACATATGCTACATTTTTTGAGGCGGATGTAGCGGAAAATGTAGCGTTGAATATCATTTGTTTTAAATACTATTCGGGGTATATTTCCGGCTGCTACATATGCTACATAATAAATGGATAGTTTATATATAAATTTTTTTTATGTTAACTACAAATAAAAACATATATATTTTTTTACCCTACACCTATATATATTTGTGTAGCATATGTAGCATATGTAGCGGGATGTCTCAAATCCAATTAAAAACAAACGGAACCGTTTACACGGGTATAAGAAAATCAAAGGCTTGCCGGTAATTATAGTCCGACAAGCCTATTAGAATCTTATTGTCAGTGAAAACGTTATAATGCCTTTTGGCAAAGTGGCTTATCGTTTGATTGCTTTTTTATTTTTACCGTAAAACCCGACAGCAGCTCCGGTTAATAAAATCACTATAGCTAAAACAACGGTATTGTCTGAGGTCTGAGGCGCGGCGCTCGTTTCGGCAACAATTTCTTCGGTTTCCGGTACTTCAATTGCCGGCGCGTTCTTTAATACAAGAGCGAGCGAACTCATTTCTTCAGCGACCCAACCGCCGCCGGTTGTTTGGTCGGTGCGATAACACCGGTCACCTTCTGTGCCGTCAGGGCCGTCAAAATCGTCTACATAAACAAGCCAAAGACCGATTTCAAGATTTTCCTCAGCTTTTAGACCCGACAAATCATAATGAGGAGCGCCGTCGCTGCTGCGGCCTACGCCGTTTACAAACACATAGTCATGCCATGGAACGACTATCTCACATGAGTAGTTTATATCTGAAGGACTGTACTTTTTGGAATACCCTTTTATTTCCTCTGTAATATCTACCGTCTGTTCTCCGTCGGTTACAGAACGGAACGCGTCTCCTCTTACTACAGGCTGCGTGTCGGCTGTCAGGCCTATGCCAAGTATAATAGGATGGCAGCCCGTAAGCTCATAATTGGGGTTGAATCCTATCTGAACCATATCACCTTTACGGAACCAGTCGTCACCCGCAGGACCGTTTTGACTCTCAGATGTGTCGCCCTGCACAGTTATACCTATGTATAGATTATCAGCGTCCCATGTAAAATAGTACTTTATTACCTGGGACTCCCATTCACCTACCCAGCCTCCGCTTTCGGTGTTAGTTCCGCTGCCGTCTAGAACAATGGGATTATTGCCGCCGTATTCGTCAACGGTTATAACGCCGTCCTGTATAGGGGCCGTATTAACACCCGATATATCATATTTTATATCTCCCATAGCTGATGCAGGTATAATCAGGGCGGATAACAGGAGAAAGATCATCGCTGTGCTTGCTGCTTTTACCAACAATTTTTTAATCATATTCATCTCCACAAATTGTAATATAAAACGCTTTCACTTTCATAAATTATATCATATCGGGACTGGTATTTCTCGAAAACCTAAAATATAACGATATATACGATGAATGTTTACAAAAAACTCATAAAAAGCGGAGCAATATTATCTTTTCAATCTCCCTCTGTCGATGACTATACGGGCGAGTTTGAGGTCAATCAGACCATTCATTACCCAGTTTTTATCATAACGGCATGTCCAGTAGGTCAGAAAGAGCCTGTCGTTATTTATCCATGTGCCGCCGGGGTTGGTAAAGGCGCAGGCCGGGTCCGTTTCGATATTATGTATCGATTCAAAGGTCAGCGCGCCGTCATAGGTAACGGCGATGGTGAGCGGTGAGCGTTTGCCGTAATGGCTTCTGAAATGCATATCGTATTCGGAATTGTTCCAGACCACCAGCATGGCTTCGCTGTCGGGTACCCCGATTATAAACGGGCATGATTCCGGCGCGGGCAACCCCGTTGTCTGGGGCTTGGACCAGGTCAGACCATCGTCGGACGACCGGGCGCGGAAGACCGAGCCCAGCTGATTGCGCATTACCATGACAATACCGTCTTTGCCTTCGCAGACAAACGGTTCCATAACGCCGCGCATGGGCAGGTCAATCCTGTGGGGCGATGTCTGCCAGCTTTGGCCGTCGTTGTCGGAATACAGTACCCCGACGGTGATGTGCTCGGACGGGGTCCACAGTTTGCCGCCGGAAAAGCAGACGGGAAGCAATATACGACCGGAAGCGAGGCGGCGGATACAGTCGTTGCTTATGGTAATCCCGGCGTTTTCCGTTATGGACACCGGCGGCGAGAATGTCCGCCCTTCGTCGGAAGAGCGGATTATATAAATTGACGCAAGCTGCGCTTCGCCGGCTGTCAGTTGTGTATATTTCATATAAATCAGCGCGATATCCCCGTTTAAGAGCCGGATTAAATTCGGGCTGTAGACATTGACACAGTCATCGGGCCGCTCAACCAGCACGCGCTCATCCCGCCATGTGCCGCCGCCGTCCGCGGAACATATCGTTGGGATGGTTGATGGCGCCTGGTCGCCCGAGCCGTGGGTGCTTTTTTCAAACCGCTGCCAGACCAGCATTATATCTCCGTTTTTAAGTGTCAGTATGCTGGCTTCCGAATGCCGCGGATTTTGTATGTCGGCCTTTCGGACGGTGGATATGGCAATATCTTTATACAACATGATTATAAGGACCTCCCGTTTGAGTTTTTTGGTTTTGCCGTATGGCTTAAAAGTATTATAATATATTATAAAAATAAGTCAATAAAACCGCGAAGATTTATATAAACCGTAAAACCGGCCTTTTTGTGTTGCATTAATAATCGGATTATGTTATCATTTGTGCCGTTGGCATAAAAAAATAATCGGCAATTGAGAATTCCGTATATAATGTGAGGTGTGAATATCATCGAAAAAGAAAAAATAAATTATAAAAGCACGCTGTACGCGTGCTATTTAGGCTATATAACGCAGGCCCTTATTGTAAATCTCCCGCCGATATTGTTTGTCATATTCAGGGAGAAATTCGGGCTTACCTATACCATGCTCGGCAGCCTGGTTATGATAATCTTCATAACGCAGCTTATCACCGACGCCCTTGCCATTAAATTCATCGACATTATCGGGCAGCGGGCCGCGGCTGTTCTAGCCCACGCGCTGGCCGCCGCCGGCATGATTCTGCTGTCGTTTTTGCCCGGAATAATGCCGCAGCCCTATATAGGACTTATTATATCGAGCATTGTCTTCGCTATGGGCGGAGGGCTGATAGAAGTATTGGTCAGTCCCATTGTCGAGAGCCTGCCGGGTGACGCCAAAGCGTCCACCATGAGTCTGCTGCATTCGTTTTACAGCTGGGGTCAGGTTTTGGTAATCATCGTGTCGACAATTGCGCTGCTTATAATCGGACATGATTTATGGTTTTTGATTCCGCTTGTCTGGTCAATCCTGCCCATGGTCACCCTTGTTATTTTCACCCGGGTGCCGCTGGTACCGCCGCAGGAGGAAAGCGAAAGAATGCCGCTTAAAAAGCTGTTTTCTTCAAATGTTTTTATACTTGCGCTGATATTAATGGTGTGTTCCGGAGCCTCGGAGCAGGCGATGGCGCAATGGGCCTCGCTTTTCGCCGAAAAGGGACTCGGCATATCAAAAGTGCTGGGAGACCTGCTCGGCCCCTGCATTTTTGCGATAATGATGGGCCTTGTGCGCACATGGTACGGCGTTAAAGGGCAAAACATCAATATGCACAATACGCTGATTGTCAGCTCCGTGCTGTGTATGCTGTCCTTTGACATCACAGCCGTCGTTCCCGTCCCGGCAATATCTCTTTTGGGATGCGCCCTCTGCGGGCTGACGGTAAGCCTCATGTGGCCCGGCATGTTAAGTCTCACTGCTGCACAATTTCCCTCCGGCGGAACCGCCATGTTTGCCATTATGGCGCTGGGCGGAGACCTGGGCTGCGCTGTCGGTCCCTGGTTCACAGGAGTAGTCGCCGACGGGAGCTCGTTAAACATGGGTCTGTTGGCGGCAATAGTTTTTCCCGCGGCTATGCTTATAGGCCTGATAATTCTTAAAAAAGCCGTAAAAACCAAACAAACAACCGGTTAATTTAAACTGACCGGTTGTTTGTTTACTTGCCGGTTTTTATTCCGGATACGCAATGACATTATTTGGTGAAACAATCCGGTATCGCCGTCTTGTCATCGCCGTAAAGTAAGTCAATAACTTGTCATTTAGTTAACCCTAATTACTTGGGATTTCAGATGATGTATCCGACGGCTGATGTATCATAGATGATTGGGGTGATTTGGGGGTATCAGTAATTAAAATCGTTTTTAGCATAAGAATATATAAAATATTAAAGACGGTATCGATTTACAGTATATAATGTATGGCGATAAACAAAAGAATCAATATATGTTAATAAAAACAAAAAAATCCTTTGACGTAAGGTTATTGTAAGGTATATTCAGTATAATGTAAATAAATTGATATATAAATAATTTTCAGTTAGTAAATACAAACAACTATGCCGCTATTTTATGTTTTATATCAATAAAAGAATGATGAGTGATATGATGCGCAGACGGAAAAAAGCAATTATGATCATTTATATGATTGCTTTTATGTTAATATCAATGTCAATTAATTCGTTTGCATATGATGAGAACACGAAATCAGAAGTAAATGTTACACAAGGAATACCGGTATCTTATTATAGGGAAATATATGTGACATACGATGATCTGGATGATATTCCCGATTTATATTATTATTCGGAATATGTCAATGGAACATTTGCTGACGGATTTTTATCGTTATATTCAATATATGCGGTAAATGGTCAT
>JAQVWU010000048.1 GCA_028709565.1 Eubacteriales bacterium | reverse complement strand
TGAAGAAAAAGCGATTCGTTATAGGCACGAATTCTGAAAAGCACTTAAGAGGTATTATTGAATATTGAATTTTTATTTTATCGCTTTTTTAAGTTTGCTTTAGGAACACATTCATGCGTTTGGCGTGTGGTCCGCTAAAATATTATTGACATGGATGATATAATATGATAGAATATAATGATTAAGGACAAAACGGTGATGTGAATGGCGAACGGCGATTTTAAAAAAACAAATGAAAAAAAGGCAGACGGCGGCGATTCTTTTTGGGATATGGATTTTATGCTGCCTCCAAAAAAGACGACCGCAGCCTTCTCGCGCGACACCGAAGCAGTGGAAGTGGACCTAACGCACGCTCATGACGTGAAAAGCTCCGGATCTGTCATCCCCAAAAAAGGAACACCGAAGCCGGCATCGGCAAAAAAAACGGAGCCTATCTTCGCATACGAACCGAGAAATCCTCTTATCAAAAAAGTTTCTGTCTGGCATTGGCCCTCGAAATATTCGTTTTACGAACGTTTCAGAGCTGATGCGATAAAGTATTATCATATGACCGCAGAGGAATGCCCGTTTGTTGAGTTTTTTTCATATATGCCGCAGTTTATGCAGCTTGACCGGAATCAGCTTTCATATTATCTGTGGTGGCGGGATAATGTGAGACGCCGTATCTGGCTGCGGACCGATTACAGCTATATATTTTTATATATTTATGAAACGCTCAATCTGCCCGATTTCATATCTCCCGCCGTCGGACTGGAACGGCTATGCGACATATGGCTTGCGTACCGGGAACAGTTTCCAAAGCTCGACAGATATCTTACCGAATGGGTATGCGATTATTGTCTAGTAAACCTTATGGAACCGCCGTTTACCCGTCTCGCTCCGATAATGGGAGCCATTCTTGACCGCGCTTCTTTCAAAGAATTTTATCTCAAATCGGACAGCGACCGCGAATCATTTTATGTTTCAGCGCTCATAAATTTTGCGTCAAACTATAACTGGCGGGCCGGCAAGTTCTATAACGAGGATACGTCGGAATTATTTGAAACACACATAGAAGGTGCGTTTTTGAAGGTTATCAGGGAAACGGCGGGGGGTGGGCGTTTCCCCGACGACGCGAAAATGTTTATCCCCGCGCGTCTTACCCGCGATGCGTTTGCCGGTGCGCTTTGCGCTTATAATATAAAACGGCGTGTGGATGTGGAGTATGTGTCCTGTACACGTTCTCCCGAAATCAGAATGCTGGTGACCGATATTATAAAATATGCCGAAAACAGCATACGCGCGATATTGGGTGTCAAGAGCCGCTTTAACGCGTCATCGCTGACCGATGAGATAAAAAAACATATAACCGAATATTTCGAGCCTTTTAAACCGGAGAAAAAGGCTAAAAAGGACGAAGAACCCGAATATATGAAATTATATGAAGCCGCCGGTGATTCGCTGTCACCCGAAAGCGCGCTTGATATCGAGAAGCGTTCCTGGGAGGTTACAAACCGGCTTATAGAAGCGTTTGCCGATGATAAAGATGATATTTCTGCCTGTGAAGAATATGAAGAATATGAAGAATATGAAGAATATGATATTGAAGATATCGAAGCGGACGCGGCAGACCCGGACGCAATAACCGGCTCGATATCGCCTTTTGTCATAGAAGGTCTGAATATACTTTTGGAAACAAGCAACGGAAGCAACGACTTTGCCCGGTGGTCCGAAAAGAATAACATGATGCAGGATACCGCCGCTGAAATAATCAATGAAGCGCTGTATGATACCATCGGAGATATTGTGATTGAGGATACCGGAGAAGGTTATTGTGTTATAGATGACTATCTGAACGATGTGCTGGGTATCATAAAAAACGGTAATCAGAAGTGTTAAATTAAAATTAATTAATAAAAAACCCGAGAAAGGAAGTTATATGTCATTGGCCGAAAATAATAACACCGACGAGCAGAAGGTGCCGCGCCGTATATTATCGTCGCTTATAAATTCGGTCTCAGCCGGTGTAGTACCGCGAATGGGCGCGCCGTATATCGCTATCGGGCGGAATGATGAGATTGCCGCGCTGCTGGGCGATCTTGAAACGGTAAACGATAACGGTTGTTCAATGCGTTTTATTATAGGAAAATACGGAAGCGGAAAAAGCTTTCTTATGCAGCTGATCCGCGGTTTTGCCCTGGAACGGGGATTTATCACTGCGGATGCCGATCTGTCACCGGAAAGGCGATTTTGCGGAGCTAAAGGCACCGGTGTAGCCACCTATCGTGAGCTTATCAAGAATCTGTCCGCAAAGACCTCACCCGAAGGCGGCGCTTTACCTTTGATAATAGCCAAATGGCTGTCTGCTCTTCAGGCAGAGGTGGCGGCTGAAGGTCATGAGCCGGACACACCGTGGTTCCGGGATGAGCTGTATTCCCGTATATTCAAAGTCGCGCGGGAACTTGAGGGGCAGGTGGGAGGATTTGATTTCGCTTCGGTGATCGCTTCTTATTATCGCGCGTTCTGCGATGATGATGAAGAAATGAAAAGCGCCAGCCTGCGCTGGCTTCGCGGCGAATACACAACCAAGACCGAAGCAAAGAAAACCCTGAAGGTCGGAGACATAATCGACGACGATAACTGGTATGATTACCTCAAACTGATGGCCGTGTTTACCCGGCATATCGGTTACAGAGGATTTATAGTTTTTATTGACGAATGCGTCAACCTGTATAAAATATCCAACCGCGTATCGCGGGAAAACAACTACGAAAAGCTGCTTTCCATGTTTAACGATTCGCTGCAGGGCAGAGCCCCCGGACTGGGTATTATACTGGGCGGAACCCCGCAGTTTCTTGAAGACACGAGACGCGGTCTTTTCAGTTACGAAGCGCTCAGGAGCCGGTTGTGTGACGGGCGGTTTTCCGATACAGGCTATAAAAACATGATAGGGCCTGTTATCAGACTGCGCCGGTTATCGGACGATGAACTGTATGCGCTGATCACCCGTATAACAAAGCTTCATGCCCAGCATTACAACTGGGAAGCCCGCGTGACCACCGAAGATATGACGATCTTTTTAAAGCACTGCCTGTCACGCGCGGGAGCCGATACGCTGATTACACCGCGTGAGATATTACGCGACTATATGACTGTATTAAATATACTATACCAAAATAAGACAGCGGATTTTGCCGGTATAATGGGCCGAGGTGTCGTAACCCTCTCACACGGTGACAGTGCAGGGGAAGCCGCGGAAAAGCCCGAGGAATTGAAAAGCGGCGATTACTCACTTGACGATATAGAAATATAATATATTATTTTATTACAAACAGAATTCTGAATAAACAAAGGACGGTAATTCACAGTGCAGTGGACAGGACTAAACGAATTGCGGGAAAAATTTCTGACTTTTTTTGAGAGCAAGGGTCATCTGCGACACAAGAGCTATCCGCTTGTTCCGATAAATGATAAATCGGTATTATTGATAAACGCGGGTATGACACCGCTGAAGAAATATTTTACCGGAGAAATCGATCCCCCGCGGAAAAGGATGGCTACATGCCAGAAGTGTATTCGAACCCCCGATATCGAACGCGTTGGTATTACGGCGCGGCACGGTACTTTTTTCGAAATGCTTGGGAACTTTTCATTCGGCGATTATTTTAAACATGAAGCGATTATCTGGGCGTGGGAGTTTGTAACGGAATGGCTGGGTATGCCCCCGGACCGCTTATGGGTTACAATCTATACCGATGACGATGAAGCATATGATATTTGGGCGGATAAAGTGGGTGTTGACGCCGACAGAATTATAAGAATGGGTAAACCCGATAATTTCTGGGAACATGGTGCCGGTCCCTGCGGTCCCTGCTCGGAGATATATTATGACCGCGGTGACCGATACGGCTGCGGGCTGCCCGACTGTAAACCCGGCTGTGACTGCGATCGGTTCATGGAATTCTGGAATCTTGTTTTTACCCAATTCAACAGCGACGGCCAGGGCAATTATACCCGGCTGGACAATCCGAATATCGATACCGGTATGGGGCTCGAACGTTTGGCTTGTCTTATGCAGGGGGCAGACAGTCTGTTTGAGGTTGACACGATAAAAAACATTACCGAGGCTATATCACTGACTGCCGGAGTAAAATACGGCGATGATCCGAAATCGGATATATCATTAAGGGTAATCACCGACCATATACGGTCTACAGCTTTTTTAATCTGCGACGGCGTTGTTCCTTCGAACGAAGGCAGGGGCTATGTGCTCCGCCGTCTGCTCCGCCGCGCCGCGCGGCACGGAAGGCTGATCGGCATCAAGAAAATGTTCCTGCCGGAAATAATTGATGTTGTTGCCCGGGAAAGTGCCGATGAATATCCGGAACTGACAGAAAAACTCGGTTATATAAAAAAGATTGTTTCAATCGAGGAAGAACGTTTTGCGGCAACCGTTGACAGCGGTCTTGACATACTGTCACAAATGATGGCGGATGTTAAAAAACAAGGAAACGACATGCTGCCGGGAGCCGATATATTTAAGCTCAACGACACATACGGTTTCCCTATTGACCTCACCCGTGAAATCGCGGCGGAAAACGGATTAAAACTTGACGAGGAAAGCTATACCGCGCTTATGCGTGAACAAAAAAGCCGTGCCCGCGCCGCCCGGATTGCCATGGGTGATTTAGGCTGGTCGGAAGATGCGCTTGCGTTTATAGATAAAACTCATAAAACCGAATTTACCGGTTATCATGATACCGAATCCGAAGCGACGGTAACCGCTGTCATAGACAGTGACACAAAGGAAGCGGTCGGAACTGCGCTTTCTGACAGCAAAGTATATATTATTTTGGATAAAACGCCATTTTACGCCGAAAGCGGAGGGCAGGTCGGTGATACGGGTTATATAAAAAGCGATAAAGCCGTTGTCCGTGTGACCGATACCAAGAAGCATGAAGGCATGACAATACATTTCGGTACGATTGAGAGCGGCGTGCTATCGACAGGCGATACCGTCATTGCGGCAGCGGACCGGGAACGCCGCAATGCCATACGCCGCAATCATTCCTCGGCTCATCTGCTGCAGTCAGCGCTGCGTAAGGTGTTGGGCGGGCATGTAGAGCAGGCCGGTTCCTATGTGGATGATCATCGGGTGCGTTTTGACTTTACGCATTTTGCGGCAATGACAGGCGATGAAATCGCCCGGGTTGAAGCCATCGTAAATGATGAAGCGTTGTCGGGCACAGATATAACAACAACCGAAACCGATATAGAAACCGCAAAATCCATGGGAGCCATCGCCCTGTTCGGCGAAAAATACGACGAAAAAGTCCGTGTCGTAAAAATGGGTGATTATTCATGTGAATTATGCGGGGGTACCCATCTGGATAACACGGCGGAACTCGGGTTGTTCAAGATAATTTCAGAGAGTTCCGTGGCTTCGGGTATCCGCCGAATCGAGGCGACGACAGGATACGGTGTGCTTGACATGCTGCGTGAACGCGACGCGCTGATAACCGATACGGCGCGTGAATTGAAGGCAAACAATCCTTCCGACATTTCCCGGCGAGCGGCGGCAATACAAAATGAAATACGCTTGGCTAAAAACGAAATCGATTCGCTGAACGCAAAGCTTGCCTCATTCCATATAGACGAGATGATGCGCAGCGCCGTCACCACGGGCAGAGTTCGGGTGATTGTCAAAAAAACCGAAAATGTTCCATTTGATACGGCGCGGGTTATGTGTGACCAGATAAAGGGTAATTATCCCGATACGACGGCAGTCATTTCGGTATTGAATGAAGGAGCGCTTAAATTTATTGTCGGAAGCGGAAAGGAAGCCGTTCGGGCGGGAGCACACGCCGGCAATATCGCCAGGCAGGTCGCCGCGATAACAAACGGCAACGGCGGAGGCCGGCCGGACAGCGCAACATCGGGCGGCAAGGATATCGATAAGGTTGATGAAGCGCTCGCGACGGTGCCGGATATTGTCGCATCCATGCTAAAAAATTAAGCGTTGTTATTATTCTATTATTATTCCATAAAGTTGGTTTCTATAACTTTTGAACAGCCGCGCGGGGAGTATCTCCAATAATCTATATGATTTTCTCCGTCATCCAAAAAATATTTCATACGCCGCGGTATCAGTTCTCCCCTGTAAGAGTCTACTAAAACAAGCTTAATCTTCATGCGGTCGGGTACGATGTTTTTGATGTATACAGCCGCCGTCTGCCCCACCGTCACGTCATCCCTCAATTCGGCGAGACCCGCAAGATTAGGCGTGAGTTCAACGAATATACCGTAATCCTCTATAGAGCGTATAATGCCGGCGGCGGTCTGACCCGCCTCGAATGCGGAGGCGTTTTCCAGCCAGGTGCCCAGAAGTTCCCGATGCGAAATGTATATTCTGCCGTTATCGTAATCAATGCTCTTTATAATGGCGCGTATATTCATTCCGATATAAAAACGGTCGCGTGGGTGTGAAATTCGTGAAACCGAGATGCAGTCTACCGGCATAAGTGAAACCAGACCGCATCCTATGTCGGCAAAGGCTCCGAAACGTTCAAGGTGTGTAATCTTCGCGTCGGTAATATCCCCCGGAATCATACACATCAGCTTTTCCCGCATACATTCCTGCTGTGCCATACGCCTTGACAGCAACGCGTATGGCTGTCCTTTTTCGTCACGCTCCAGTGATATAACCTTAAAACAAACCGCACGGCCTACGCGTGTAATTATTGCTATGTCTTTTACCGTCTCTCCCTCGGCACATAACGCGGCTTCCTCCCTGGTAATCAGACCGCGCATTCCGCCGAGGTCTACGGTAATATTCATATTACTGTCGCAGAGGGTTGCCATACCCTCAAGGATTTTACCGTTTGCGGCGGCATATTGCAATCCACCGGATGATGAGATAAGGCTTCGGTTCTCCGTTGTCGCAATCAGATGCCCCTCCGGCGGATATGTATTGATTCCGCGTCTGCAATGATCAGTCATTTAAATTAAACCTCCGTTAAATATAATATACCGATACTTTATCGTTCGGTATATTATATTTTAACCGAGGTAAAAATATGACAGTCTGACGGGGCAACAAGCAATTCGTAACGGGTATATATTTGTTATAGTCCGATAAGTTCGCCTACGTCGTGCAGAATTATTGACGGGTTGTAAGGAAATTGCTGAATGTTTTCACGTGTTGAAACGCCGGAGAGCACCAGAATCGTGTCCATTTCACACTCGATTCCGGCGATTATGTCGGTATCCATACGGTCGCCGATTATTGCGGTGTTATTTGCATGACAATCGAGGGTTTTCAGCGCATGGCGCATTATCAACGGATTCGGTTTGCCTATATAATATGCCTGTTTTCCGGTCGCCATTTCTATCGGGGATATAAGGGCGCGGCAGGCCGGTACAATGCCCCGTTCAGACGGTCCGGTCAGATCGGAATTTGTGCCGATCAGTTTCGCGCCGCCCTGAATGAGTCTGATCGCACGTTCTATTTTTTCATAGGAAAGCGAACGGGTTTCGCCGAAAACCACGTAATCCGGATTATAATCATTCATGGTGAATCCCGCGTCATACATTGCGTTGACCAAACCGGGTTCTCCGATAACATACGCGCTTCCGTTCGGACACTGACCGGACAGAAAAGAAGCTGTTGCCAGAGCGCTGGTGTAAAAATGATCTTCCGCCACGGAAAGACCCATTCGGGCTAATTTATGGCATAGTTCGCGGGGCGAGCGCTCGCTGCTGTTTGTCAGAAACAAAAACTTCTTGCCGTTGGTCTGAAGCCATTGAACAAACTCTTTTACATGGTTAAGCAGTCTGTTGCCGTGATATATCACTCCGTCCATATCGCATATAAAAGCTTCTTTTTTACGGAGCGCTTCAAGCGTTTCTAATGTGGGATTCATAGTTTCCCCCTGTATGCACTGTACATATACGTTTAATATAAAATTTAATACAAAGTATGATACAAATATGATACCATATATTAATCTGCCTGTCAATAATCGGTCAATAGCCGGATAAAATAAACAAAAAATAACCAAAAACATGATTTGCGGACGAGGGATACAGAGTATCAGGCAGAAAAACAGAGAAAACAAGAGATATTGGCATACTAAATCAAATATTTCCGACTTTTTTATATTTATGTCTTGACAAAACATCGATTCAATGCTATAATTATAAGGCTGTTTACAGAGAATGTTTTGTAAAAAACATGTATCGCAATATAAAAAATACAAATAACACAATATCAATAACATATTAATAAGTGTTTTACTGGAGGAATTTTCAATGTCCACTTTTATGGCAAAAAAAGAGACGCTCGAACGCAAGTGGTATTTAATCGATGCCGCAGGTAAACCCCTGGGCAAAACCGCCGTGGCGGCGGCAAATATACTCAGAGGCAAACATCGCCCCGAGTTTACTCCCCATGTCGACTGCGGCGAATTTGTGATAGTTGTAAATGCAAGCAAGGCGGTTCTCACGGGCAAAAAACTCGATCAAAAATTTTATCACCGTCATTCGGGTTATATCGGCGGTTTAAAATCGACTAATTACCGTCAGCTGATGGCCCGGAAACCTGAATTTGCTGTGCGGCTCGCCGTTAAAGGCATGTTGCCCCATAACACAATCGGGGACCTCTCGATTAACAGATTAAAGGTTTACAGCGGACCGGAACACAAACAACAGGCGCAAAAGCCCGAGCCCTATACCATTTAATCGCGTTTAATCAGTTTAATTAGTTTAATTATAAGAAGGGATATATAATATTATGGCAGTGAGTTACGCTTCGGATAAACCCTATTTTTATGGGACAGGCAGAAGAAAATCATCCGTCGCGCGCGTGCGCATAGTCCCCGGCACGGGTGCGATTACAATAAACGATCGGGATATTGACGATTATTTCGGACTTGAAACACTTTCCCTTATAGTCAACCAGCCCTTTGATGTTACCGGAACAACCGGTAAGTTTGACATAATCTGCAAAGTTAACGGCGGCGGCGTTTCCGGGCAGGCCGGAGCAATCCGCCACGGACTCTCACGCGCATTGATTAAAGCCGATGAAAGCTATCGCGGATTACTGAAAAAAGCGGGATTTTTAACACGCGACCCGCGCATGAAAGAGAGAAAGAAATACGGACTTAAAGCCGCAAGACGCGCTTCGCAGTTCTCAAAGAGATAATCTTCATAACCTTATATGGCATAATTACGATGAAGTCCGGAAACGGGGGTAATATATGTACACAAAGGAAAAAAACGCAGGGGATGACAGCCTAAAAAAACACATTCCGGTTTTTAAAAAAAGTCTCAGCGATTTATATTCCGGAATATCTCCGCGTATGTCTGCTTTTATAGTTGTAACGATATTTATCTTCGCAGGAATTATAATTATGTACGGCATCGTAAGCCGGATTGAAGGTACGGTTAATCTGGGATTCACCGCGGCTCCACAGGCAGGTGAAACAGAATATACCGCGCAAAACAAAATATTTGACACATATACGCCGATGGTAAACGTAAAGGTTACCATTGGCGGAATAGAAAGAATTGTTAATACCGATTTGGTAACGGTTGGGGAAATACTCGCAGATCTGGGTTTTTATCCGGATGAAGACGATGAACTGAATCATTCACCGGATGATATAGTGATTGAAGGTATGAGTATTGTTCTGCGTGAAATCGATGAGATGGGAATAATCCTGTACGAAGTTATCAGTCACCAAACCGAAACCAAATACATACAGACAATACCGGCAGGCACAAAGCAGGTCATACAGGAAGGCGAAGACGGATTATCCACCCTGGTTCTGCGTCAGTTATATGTAGACGGAGTCCTCGAGAGCGAAACGGTTATAAGTGAGGAACTGACAAAAAAACCGATTAAGAAAAAAGTAAATATAGGTCTGGGCGGGACATACACCGATAAAGACGGAAAACGTTATCCGTATTCGTATTATATTGATGTTATTGCCACCGCTTACGGCGGCGAAATGTTCAGCGGGCTGACTTATACAGGCAAACAGGTTGAATTGGGCATGATTGCCGTCGATCCCGATTATATTCCCCTCGGCAGTAAAGTCTATGTTGTCGGAGATTACGGTGATTATGGCGTATGTTATGCCGAAGACACCGGTTCAAAGGTAATAGGTAAATCCATCGACATATATATGGGCGACGATCTGGAAGTAATGAAAGAGTTCGGCCGGCGCAATATGCGTGTCTACATACTAAAATAATAAAAAGCGGAGCTGCAAAAACGGCTCCGTTTCTTATTCGGTGTTAGGCATTAATTGCTGTATGAAATTCGTATAAACATTGAATAAACACCCATTCTATAGTATAATAAGCCATCAGACATATTCAGACATATTATTAAAGTTTAACAGAGAGGCAAACGATGATCAGGGATGTTCAGGACGAAATAATCAAAATTAAAAAAGAGAAAGATATATGCATACTGGCGCACAGTTATCAGGCGCGTGAAATAATCGAAATCTCGGATTATTCCGGGGACTCATTTTTTCTCAGTGTTATGGCAGGCAAAGCCGCGCAAAAAACCGTTATTATGTGCGGTGTGCGTTTTATGGCTGAAACGGTTAAAATCCTGTCTCCCGAAAAGACGGTGTTTCTCGCCAACCCCGAGGCAGGCTGTCCGATGGCCGAGACGCTGAGTAAAGATGCAATCCGGGACCTTAAACGGAAATACCCGGGTTATACGGCAGTTGCATACGTAAATACAACGGCAGAGGTGAAAACGGTATGCGATATGTGTGTAACCTCGTCATCCGCTGTCGGAAATGTAGGCGGCATAAAGAACAAAGATATATTGTTTATCCCCGATCGCAATTTGGGCGATTATGTGGCGCGGCAGCTCCCCGGCAAGAATATCAGGTCCTTCGGTGACGGCTGTCCCGTTCATGCGGCAATTACGCCGGAGGACGTTGAAAAGGCAAAAAGGGCGCATCCGGACGCGCTGCTTATGGTCCATCCCGAATGCGTGCCGGAAGTCGTTGAAGCGGCTGATTTTGTCGGGTCGACTTCGGCAATCACCGATTACGCGATAAAATCGGATTGCCGGGAGTTTATAGTCGGTACCGAAATCAGTATCACCGAAAACCTGCAGTATATGTGTCCGAACAAGCACTTTTATCCCCTGTCCGCCGGGCTTATATGTCCTGACATGAAGCGGACAACCCTGGTAGACGTATATAGGTGCGTTTCGGGCCTTGGCGGCGAAGAAATTGTGCTTGATGAAGAGATAATCGCCGGCGCCCGGCGAAGCCTGGATAAGATGATCGGACAGGGTTAATTTATGGGCAAAAGAGCAGTTATCGCTATGAGCGGTGGCGTGGACAGTTCGGTCGCCGCCTGGCTTATAAAAGGTCAGGGGTATGACGCGGCCGGGATAACATTGAACCTGACCGGCACAGCGTCAACCGATATCGATGACGCGCGGGTGGTCTCGGAGAAAATTTCAATACCGCACTATGTTTACGATTTGTCCGACCGTTTCAGGGAATGCGTAATCGACAGTTTTATCGACGCGTATATCGGCGGAACCACCCCGAACCCCTGCGTCGAATGCAATCGTTCGATAAAATTCGGATATCTGCCGCTGTATGCCGAACGCCTCGGATATGATTTTATTGCAACAGGTCATTATGCGGTTATTGAGTACAATTCGGACAACCGGCGATATCTGTTAAAGAAAGCCGCTGATGAAACAAAAGATCAGAGTTATGTTCTGTATACACTGACACAGCAGCAGCTTTCGCGGACGCTGTTTCCTCTCGGCATCCTTCGAAAAGCCGAGGTTAGAGAAATCGCCGAGGAATACGGTTTTGCCGACGCGCGAAAAAAGGAAAGCCAGGATATATGCTTTGTAAACAACGGTGCTTACGCTTCTTTTATCGAACAATACACCGGCAAAAAGTTCGAGCCCGGCAGCTTTATCAACAGAAGGGGAGA
>JAQVWU010000408.1 GCA_028709565.1 Eubacteriales bacterium | reverse complement strand
CGTATATGCCCGGTTCGAGCGCCGCGGTGAAGCGGTCCAGCGCGAGTGTATTGCCGTAACTTTTTGTAATGTTCTCTATTCTGAGTTTCATCTGACATACCGCCTTCCAATCCATTTATAGTATGCTTTGATCATAAATGCGGCTGTTAAAACACCGCAGACTATGTATGTTATTAATCCCCGGGATATATATACGGGTGACATAAAGTAAGGAATGCTTATAAACCGCAAAACCTCAATGTTGTAATATTCGGTTATAAACGGGGTGAAAATAACTGCGGCTGAAATAATTATTGTTTTAATATGATTCTCCAGAAGCACTGACAACGACATAATAAGCAAAAAGCAGGTGATATAACCCGCAAAGCTGATTGTTTTATATATCATAACATATGATAAAATATCGATATTCATATCTGTTTGCGCGTAGCGCGGCATGCTTACGATATTCGCGGATAAATAGTCAATATCATAATTGCGCAATAAATTGTATAAGTCTGTCAGGCTGAAAACCGCATATATCAGAACCGCCGTCAACATGATTAATTTTGCTTTGGCGCGGAATGTAATCACGCGTCCTTTCTTTGTCAGACGCAGTATTTTTGAAAACCCGGAATTATACTCAACGGCAAACGCGTTGCCGCAGATAAATATTGCCGTCATTACCGCAACGATGTCAATCGGGACTGCGAGCATACGTTCAATGCCCTCTTCATAAATAAACTCAACGTTTTCATAATACTCCGGTACTTCAATAAGATAATTTTTACGCTCATACAGCCTTTTAAAAGCATTTTTGCTGTAATTGGCGTAATTATAGCGATTTGTGTATGATTTGTATTCATCATATGATATTTTGCCGCTTTGATATGACGATTGCATTTGCGGATAACTGTTGAGAATACCATCGATATAATCCTTCTCCTGTTCAATATACTGCAGCTTTTCTTCCGTCACCGGACCCCGGAGTTTTTCGATATATTCAATATATATAACCTCCAGCGGGTTGGTTTCGGGACGATAATATGCGGCTGAAAGTATACATTTTAGCAAAAGGGCCGCAAAGAGAATATACATGCCCGCTTCACATACAAATAATTTATATCCTTCCGCCGCAAACAAAGACATGGCGCCGCGGGATAGAAGGCCTTTTCTTTCTTTTTTTGTTATAATATATGAACCGCTTCTTTTTATCAGCGATATAGAGGAAATCAGGACAATCAGGCTTATTAAGACAGCAAAAACAACATATGTGTAATCAGCGCATAAATTGAATATATTTAATCCCCGAAATTTTGTAAAAAGAATATTTATATCCGCCAATTCGATAACGCTGAATTTCTGCAGGAAATAATATTTCGAAACAGGTTCAATGCCTCTTAAAACACCCCCGGAAGCTACAAGCAGCACGGCAAAAACAAATGCCGGCATTTCATTTCCCGCGTATTGGTCTATGACGGCGATACATAAAGAAAAGCATGCGAATATTATGATTCGCGCAATCACATAGAGGACAAGATATTGCCCGACGGTTAAACCGAAACGGCAATATGTAAAATCATCAAGCGCCTGAATGGGGATTTTGGCCGACGAAAGCCCGGTCGAAAGCGCAAATACCGGCAAAGGCAATAATGTATACGCAGCCGTCAGAACAGAGGACAGGGTGGCGATATAACACAGTTTCGTCCGCGTGACCTTACCGCCCATTCTGGAAATATGAAGTAAGTTTGTAATCCCGGCGTGTCTGTCAACAGTAAAGGCATTGCAAAATATACCCAAAGACACGAGCATTATAAAAACAGGCGGTGTTTGAAGCGAAAAAAAATTCATTCCATCCGGTTATATCGGTAATTTCCCATGACATATCCGCAAAGGGATCGTAAAGATTAATCAGCTTTATATAATACCTGTATGTATAGCTGTCACGGTTTTCCGTCGCCATGATTCTCATGGAAGCGTCACGCAACAGGGTGTTTAGAGCCTGACGGTGATTGTCTGTCGCGTTGATGACAGCGTCCATATCGAAAAAAAGCTGTTTATCCCCGTAATTCGGATAATCAATAAATACATTTTCGAAAACAGGAATGCTTTTTGCGTCTCCGGAAGCAAAAGACATATAATTCTGCATTTTATATTCGGACATCCGGACCAGGAAATCGTCAAACAGTTTTTGGTATTCATGCCCGTTTGTCAGATACAGGTCAAGCATGCCCTGTTTGGCTTCACGGATTTCGTCAGCCTCGGCGGTAAATTCCTCTCTGTATTGATATGCTGTCATACCTATATTGCATATGAGGAGAATAATGATTAACATGATATTAAATTTACTCAGATGTTTTATAAACTCACTCTTTAACATCATTCTTTATTCCCGACTTTCATAATTAAAAACTTGTATATTTAATCAAGATTGAGCCACTTAATCGTTTGATTTTTGAAATTTATTCTCGCGGTAGATCCCATTCGTCTCAACCAGGTATAATTATCCTCCTTCATAATTCTGCAATAATCCATGTAAATATAATCGCCTGTAACTATATACCCGCCCGTTAAATAATTATAAAACAACTGTTCATGTCCGTCGAAAACCAATTCGCTTTCTGTGGTATTGTTGCGATTAACCCGATATATCTTGTTTCCTGTATAATCGATACATTTTGCTCCCCAGTATGTTACGCCATAATAAACAGGGGCATAAACCGCGTAATATATATATTTATTTGTCAATTGAAAATTTATAATTTTTTCCGAAGGCATGTCTAATTTGCGGCATTCCAAATCGCTGTTTACGCAATAAACACTGCCCTCCTCTATTTCTTTGTCTGATTATCCAAACAAATAATCAGCATATAACCAAATAAAAAACTCAGATGTGCCTTCATCATATTA
>JAQVWU010000407.1 GCA_028709565.1 Eubacteriales bacterium | reverse complement strand
GCAATGCGCTGGCGACCAAAGCGCATTTAAGCCATACCGAAATCTTTCGGATTGAAACCAATGAACGCAAGCAGCCTTCCTTAAAAGTGTTGTGCCAATTGGCGGAAGCGCTTTTAATACCGCAGGAAGAACTGCTCAGGGTCGCCGGCTATGCTCCGTCCGACGATACCCCGGCAATCGAGCATGCCTTTCCGGGTTTGCGGACCGAGAAGCAGAGAGAAACGGTTGGAAGAATAGCCGACGGGTTATCCCGCAATGCCGACCTTAAAGACGAGGATTTGGATGACCTGTATCGCCAGGTGGAGATATTCATTGAATTTACAAAGAGAAAGCAGAATCCCGACTGAGCCGCGATTTAACTTTGTCACAAAAACAGCCTATGATTCCCTCCTTGAATATGGGTACAACAGCTTTCCGATTTCCCCTTTTAATGTGACGGAGGATCTGCCGATTATGTTGTGTGCCCGCCAACGTAAACACAGCCCGGATTTAAAAGAACTGATCAAATAAAAAAACGCGCACCTGACGGGGATTTTGCCCGGGGTGCGCGTTTATATGTTTGCAGAGTATGGATTTTTATTCGGATTGTATGGGAATGGCCGGCATCTGCGCAAAAAACGGTCCCGGACCAAAGGATTGCCGCCAATATATATTAAGCATAAAATACAACAATTCCTTGACAGTCCTGCTGTATTATGTTAAAATATACCTATGGCATTACATAAAAATGCAAATAACAGGGAGGGACGGAATTGAAAAGGAGGACGTTTTTACTCATTACGGCGGCGCTGTTGATTTTGTTTTCGGGCTGCGCCGAAGCGGACGGTATTCAAAGCGCGGTGACCGTCGCCGAGGCGGAGACGGAAGCAAACTATATCGATCTGCTGCCCGCTGGGGTATATTATGACGGATATGTCTTCAACATCGGCTGGGGGACGCCGTATGACGCCGATGAATGCGCTTCAACGCTCGATGAGGCGGCGGGGGATATCGTCAAAGAAGCGGTTTACGAGCGGAACAGGCGGGCCGAGGACAGGCTGGGCATCGCCGTCGCTTCGGCGAAGCTGGGGGAATGGACCAATCTGCTTACCGTTATGCAGAATCTGAATCTGTCGGGGGACACCTCATACGACGCCTACTGCGCGAGCACCTGGTTTATGTTTCAGTCTTCCATAAACGGGCTGCTCTATGACCTGTATGACGTTTCATCGCTGGATACGACCCATGACTGGTGGGACGGCGAGACCATCGGCATGTACACGCTGGGCAGCCGTTCGCTGTATTTTGTCAGCGGCATGATCAATTATCATGACGATTACGCCACCACGAGCATGTATTTCAACAAGAAACTGTGCGACGACAGCAATCTGGCCTATCCCTATGACCTGGTGAGAAACGGCGGCTGGACCTACGAAACGTTCTGGGGTTATATTGCCGATTTCAGCGCCGATCTCAACGGCGACGGCAAATTCGATGAGAATGACCGGTACGGATATATGGAAAACGCGGCCGGCATGAGCCGCATGCTCAACGCCTTCGGCGAGAGCGTGGTCGCCGTCGGGGAGGACGGAACGATTACCGTCAACGATTCCGAACGGGTGCTGACCATTATCACACGGGTATTCGACCAGCTCTTCGGCATATCCAACACCTCGACGATTATCGCCGAACGTAAACTCGGTTACGACAAAGCGGGGGCGCTCTTCCCCAACGGGCAGGTGCTGTTTATGGGGGACGGTATGGTCGGATCGATAAATAATTACCGTCAGACCATGACCGATGATTTCGGGGTCATACCCTTTCCGAAATACGACGAAAGCCAGGAAAAATTTCTGACTATGTTCAATACCGCCTGGGGCACCGTCTACGGCATACCCATAACCAACGGGGATACCGAACGCACCGGATATATCCTGGATGTGATGGGCTATTATTCCACCGACACCATCAACACGGCCGTTATAGAGCGAAACGTGCTGACCAAAGCCACGCGGGACGACGATTCGGCGGAAATGCTGGAGATTATCTTCCGCAGCAAATTCTTTGAACTGGGGTCGTGGGGAACGACTATTTACGGCTCGGTCTGCGGCAATGTAAATACCGGCAAAGACAATTTCGCGTTGGCGTCTGAGAAGGCAAGACAAAAGACCGAATCGGAATTTGCCGCCGTCAGGGAGTATTATAAATTCGGCTGAACCTGCCGGTATAGCATCCAAATCATGCGGTATAATAAGCACAGAGCATAAATATACAAAGGGAGAACTATATTGGAACGGGAACTCACCGCCGAGCAGGTATTCAACATAGGAAAGCAGCCGGGTTGCTGTCAAACTACAACGGCAATCCGGATGAAAGGGCGGGTGTGGGCGGAGGAAGAGGCCGAACTGACTGGATGTTCAGCCTCGGTCAGCTCGGTAAAATGGCCGAGATGGCGCGGTCGCCGGAGCGCTCCATCCGGAGGATAACCGCCGGTTACATCAATCACAAAGGTCATTCGCCGCGTTGGGTTGGTCATAAATCACAGAATTATGACGAAAAACCGGGCAGGATTATAAAAATGCATAAGTTCAGACTCAAAGACGACGGCAGGATGTGCCTGCACGGCCTCTGCTCCTGCAACACCAACCCGCCCCGCGGGATTTCTTTAAAGAAGCGCCCGGCACAACGATTATAGAATATAAAAATGAAACGGTTGGCAGGCGGGAAGCGCTGTGAGCATTGTATTCACGGCAAAAAGGCATTGACACCGAATCAGTGCCTTTTTTTATTATTGCCCGGGAAATGTGGGCTGTGCGGACGTTATACGCACTGTAAAACATGAAAAGTCAAAAACAAATCATATATACCCATTGCCAAACCCTATCTGATAGGGTATAATATATTAATCCAATCAAA
>JAQVWU010000406.1 GCA_028709565.1 Eubacteriales bacterium | reverse complement strand
TATTTACAAACTCAGCCCGGGACCTACTACCCCGATCCTCTGGCTCCCGTAACCGATAACTTTACATTAAAGAGCGGGGAAAACCTGACATTGCTTTTAAAATTCACAACAACCGAAGAAACCGCTGCCGGTGATTACAGCGTGAGCATAAAAATCAGACAAAATGAAAATGATTCGGCAATAAAAGAAATTGCTTTGAATATTACTGTTCATGTCTGGGATTTTATTCTGCCCGACGCATCATCCTGCGCAACGGCTGTCGGCCTTTACCCCCAATTTATAAATAAGATGCACGGAATCACGGTTGAAGATAAACAAAGTGAAATGTATAAGTCATATTATGATTTCCTGCTTAAACACCGTGTATGCGCTTATTCGCTGCCATATGATATTCTTGACAGTCGCGCCGACGCGTATCTAGATAACCCGCGTGTGACGAATTTTGTTATACCTTACAGTGACAATGACGATACGATTGCTGAATATTATAAAAAGCTGTCATCAAAATCGGAATGGTTTGACAAAGCGGTGTTTTATCCGCTGGATGAACCGACTTCAAAAGAACGCCTGGACGAGCTTAAGTCAATTTGCGACAGGCTTGACAGGTTATACCCGGGATATCAACTGGTCACCCCGTTTTTCACGAATATCCGGTATGATAACACAGCAGATCAGATTGACTTTATGACGGGCTTTACCAATATATGGTGCCCCAAGACCTATATGTATATTACAAGCAACGTCTACTCCCCCGAACAAATACAAAAATACGCCCCATTCGGAAAACGGATGGAAAAACGTAAAGCGGCGGGAGACCGCATATGGTGGTATGTTTGCTGGGAACCGGGTGATCCTTATTGTAATTTGTTTGTCGATATGGAAGGAATCATGCACAGACTTTTGTTTTGGCAGCAAAAACTTTATGATGTTGACGGATTTCTTTATTGGGGCGCAAACTATTGGCGGGATACCGATGACCCCTGGACGGACATGAGAACCGTCAAGAATCTGAGCATGAATGTGTTCGGCGATGGTTCGCTGTTATACAACGGAAACAAAGCAGGTATTGACGGTCCTGCGGGTTCACTGCGGCTTGAAGCTGTCCGCGACGGTATTGAAGATTTTGAAATGTTTTCGCTTGCCGAAAAATATCTGGGGCGGGATTATGTTATGGATACTATCGGCGAGGTAACCACTTCAATTATAAAGTATGCGAAAAGTGAAGAAAAGTTTTCCTCTGTACGTATAAAAATAGGAGAGATGCTGGAGAAAGCGGTTATCAATGAGAAAGATTCCATAAATCCGTGAAAAACATTCCCCGATAACCGGATTCAGTCAGGAATTTACATGCTGCCAGCACTATATTCGAATATTCGGGTATATATGACTGATAATCATCATAATAATATTGTTCATGAGTTAAAAGTTCCATAAATCCTCCGGTATGCGGATTGGATTTGATTTTTTTGAGCTCCGTCAACATTTTATCTGTTTGTTTAAACTTATTCAATACGATGTCGTATTTGCTGAAGATAATATCCAGATTATTATCTTTCCAAAAATCCCGCTGCCGGATATGTCTTGTGAATTCCGCGGGATAATGATAGGAAACAAATGATTTACCGTCCGGGCTTTCATCAAATTCACCGTTAAGCAGTTTATATCCATTTGCGCGAAGGGCTCGGACCCCTGTTTCATTTGATGCACCCCAATGAAGAGTTGTTACCGGCGGTGATATACTGCACCCGGCAAATCGTTCTATTTCCGATCTAACGAGCTTTATATCGGAGTCTATACGGTTATATAAAGTATTTTCATACGGTTTGTCAGGGAATTCCGATCTCGCGTGAAATGAAAAATGCAGCCAATCCGAATGATGCATGAACTCATTTTTGAATTTATCTGTCATCATTGAAAGGTTAAAGTAATCACGATGTTTTTGAAAACACCGCATCGCCAAATTGTTATATTCATAAAATAAATTAATATGTACCTGTGCGCCGTATAAATCATGAGCCTTTTTTAATAGCGCGAGAAACGGATTTTCAAAAACAGATTGATAAACATCCTTGTTTTCATTAATATCCAACAAAAACAATATGCTGTCATCGATTGACAAACGATAGAAGCCTGTTCTGTTGCCGTAATAATACACTTTTATTCCGGCAACTTCACCGGTATCAGTGTTTTCCGCCGTAATAAAATTAACGCCGTCATTCAGAGCCATCTGTGCTGTATACATGCTGTTGTTGTCTTTGATACATTTTATACCGTTTATAAAAACACCATCGCCTTTTTCCGATTCGATTATAACCCTCAGGAGAGGGTTATCTCCCTGCGCAACATCATATATATTAAGGCAATCGCCGTCTATTGGTTTTATAAAATTGATCATATCCTTATATAGCTCCCTGCATTCTTTTATATTCCTCTTTGCATTTCCGATACGGATTCGAGTATCATGTCGGCCATATAGTCCAGCTGATCCTGTAAAAGTCCGTATATAGGCAGATGGGTAAATCGATAATTAAACGCGTCTTCGCAGACAGGGCATGAAGCGGCAATTTCTTCTTCATTATAATCTCCGATTGAGCGTAAAATATCGAAACGGTATAACGGTCCGAAGTGAGGTATGTTGGTAACCCCTCTTATATCAAGTTTTTGCTTGAGAATTTGTATATCACCGCCCGCTTTTTCCGGGTCCAGCTGAATCATGTACAGATGATACGTTGGTTTAATATCATCGGTTCCGAGCGGCTGCGGTATTATCGCGCTGTTTTGAGACAAACGTTCGTTCATATACATGACAGATTTGGTTCGTTCTGCGATTATTTTATCATAGCGATTTATCTGCAGACTCAAACCCATTCTCTGTATTTCCGTTGTCGAATAGTTGCT
>JAQVWU010000047.1 GCA_028709565.1 Eubacteriales bacterium | reverse complement strand
CCACCACCATGCTCTTTCTTGAGGAGCTGGACCGCCGTTATTTTTCGCCTCAGATTCTGCGTATCATCTCGGCGAAGGAGAAATTCGGCTATTCCTATTGGGACGCCGAAACCACCGCGGGTCATGTAACCTTTATACTCAATAATCCCTTCTATAATATCCGCGTGCTTGAGGACGGGAGCATTTTTATCAATGACATCGACGGCAACAGCTTTGAGATTCCCGACCCTAATAAACTTGACACCGCAAGCTACAAAAAAATCGAAATCTATCTGTAACATTGCAAATACCGCAAAAATACTGAAATACAGCTGATAATAAACATATTCCGGTATTAATATCATTAAATGCGCATATCTATAATATCTCACAGAGGGCAAAAATATGAAATTATTGTATGAACTGCCGCAAGCGGACAGAAAGGCGTATGACGCCGCCGTGGGCAGTGATGAAAAGCTGATGTATTGCCTGCCGTTTAACATATATAAAGATAAGTTCGTTGATGGTTATATGGCGTTTACCGGAAAAAGAATATATAAACTGCTCAACGGTGAGCTGCTCGGTGTCTGGCCTATTATAGGGTCGGAGGATTTCCATACCGAGGTTATGTACGGTTCCTGCGGGTTTTATGCCAAAATCGACGGCTCAACCACCCTGCTGTGCCAGTTCGTGTCGGGCCGCAACCTGCCGCGTTACTCGGTAATAGTCAGAGCCTGTGAGATATTGGCGGAAGGCGGGAGCGATGAACCGATTACCAACGACACGCCCGAACTGTTCTGTCCCACCTGCGGCAATCCCTATGTTTCCCGGTCCACCGTCTGCCCCTATTGCCTTGATAAAAAGGAAATATACCGCAAACTGTGGGGGATGACCAAAGGTCTGCGCCTGCTCATGAGCGTGCCCTTTTTGGTATCGGCGTTCGGGGTGTTCCTCAGTTTTATCAATCCGTGGATACAGGCGACGGTAATAAACAATTACCTGATGCCCACGGGGGGCAGGGAACGCGGCCCCATATCCGAATTTGTCGGCTATGTCTTTATAATAGTCGCAATCAGCCTATTCAGCCAGCTGCTCAACGTATTCCATCAGCGCAGCGCGTCGGTTGCCAGCGGTAAATTCACCCTGCTGCTCCAGACCCTGTTGTATGAAAAAATCCAGATACTCTCCCTTTCCTCCATTCAGAGGCGCACAACCGGCGAACTCATGGGGCGGGTTTCACACGACACCGCGGTCATGCGGAATTTTATTGTGGGACAGCTGCCCTACCTGTTTATTCAGACTGCGTCGTTTATCATCGGCTTTGTGGTCGTGATTATCATGAACCCCCTCATCTGCATGTTTATATTCATTCCCGTGCCCTTTGTGCTGTATCTTATCGTGGTGTTCTGGAAATATATAGACCTGCGCAATGAAAAATCATGGATTCTCGGTACACGCACCGGCTATCTGCTTCACGACATACTCAACGGTATCCGCGTGGTTAAGAGTTTCGGGCAGGAAGAAAAGGAAATTACCCGGTTCAAGAATTCCAGCATCAGGGTTTCCAACCAGGAAGAATCAAACGCAAAGCTGTTCAATACCCTCTTTCCGATATTGAACTTTGCGATGTGGACCGGTTCGTATCTGATAATGATATATGGTAACATACGCGTGTTTGACGGGCGCATGGAACTGGGAACGCTTCATCAGTTCAATTCATATGCCAGTATCATCTACTCGCCGCTGCTGTATATCACCTCGGTCCCTACCATAATATCCCAGTTTATCACCTCTTCCTCAAAGGTTTTCGAAATACTGGAGGAAAGACCGGAGGTGGGCGATATAGCCCTCCCGCTGGATATATATATCGAAGGCGATATATCCTTCCGCAATGTAACCTTCGGTTATCAGAGCTATAACCCGGTGCTGGAGAATGTCAGCGTTGATGTCAAAGCCGGAGAGATGATAGGGATTGTCGGCCATTCGGGTTCGGGTAAGACCACCTTTATAAACCTTCTGATGCGTCTGTATGATGTAAACGAAGGCGAGATAATTATAGACGATGTAAATATAAAAGATATATCACAGACAGCCCTGCGCAATCAGATCGGCGTGGTGCTGCAGGAAACCTTTCTGTTCTCGGGCACAATACGCGAGAATATACGCTATTCAAAGCCTTATGCCACCGATGAAGAGGTAATACAGGCGGCGCGCATAGCCAACGCCCATGACTTTATCGTCAATATGCCCGAAGGGTATAATACCAAGGTCGGGGAAAAAGGGCTTGACCTCTCAGGAGGCGAACGCCAGCGAATTGCCATCGCCCGGGCTATCATACATAATCCGCGTATACTAATACTTGATGAGGCTACCGCCTCGCTCGATACGGAAACGGAAAAACTCATACAGGATGCGCTCAATAAGCTGGTTGTCAACCGGACAACATTTGCCATCGCACACCGGTTGTCCACCCTCCGAAACGCGGACCGCCTGCTGGTGCTCGACCACGGCAGGGTGTCCGAATTCGGAACGCACCTCGAACTGTTGGCCAACCGCGGTATATACTATAAGCTGGTTATGGCTCAGCGAAAAATGGCGCATGATATGGTGAAAACATGAAATTAATGTACGAGCTGCCGGAGAAAGATAAAGCGGCATTTGAAGCCGCCTCCGGCACCGACGAAAAACTGATGTATTGCCTGCCCTTCGACGTATATAAAAACAAATTTGTCGACGGATTTATGGCAATTACCGATAAAAAAATATATAAGATTCTAAACGGCGAACTGCTGGACAGCTTTGCGATTCAGGGGTCCGGGGATTTCCATACCGAGGTGATGTACGGCTCCTGCGGTTTCTACGCGTCGATTGACGGCTCAATGACCCTGTTGTGCCAGTTTATGTCGGGACGCAATCTGCCCCGCTATTCGGTAATCGCCAAAGCATGTGAAATTCTGTCGGAGACCGACAACCGCGAACCGATAACCAACGACACACCCGAGCGTTTCTGCCCCACCTGTGCGCGTCCCTTTGTGAGAAACAGTACCATCTGCCCCTATTGCATCGATAAAAAAGAGGTTTACCGCAAGCTGTGGGCGATGACCAAGGGACTGCGGCTCATGATGTCCACCCCATTTTTTGTCTCGGCTTTTCATGTGGCGCTCAGCTTTATCAACCCGTGGATTCAGGCGACGGTTATAAACAACTATCTGCTGCCCATAGGCGGCGGGGAACGGGGTCCGGTAGAGGAATTTGTCGGATTCGTTTTCCTGATTGTAGGCATCGACCTGTTTTCGCGGGTGCTGGGTGTAACCAGCGGCCGCATCAGCGCAATCACGAGCGGTAAATTTTCGCTCATGCTCAAATCGCTGCTGTATGAAAAAATCCAGGCGCTTTCCCTGTCCTCTATACAGCGCCGCACCACAGGCGAGCTCATGGGCCGGGTTTCCGGCGACACCGCCGTCATGCAGTCTTTTATAACCAGCCAGCTGCCTAATCTGTTTGTGCAGATCGCCTCGTTTTTCATAGGCTTTGTGGTTGTGCTTAAAATGAATCCGCTCATCTGCATGTTTATATTTATCCCCATACCGCTGGTTGTATATATAATTACCGTCTTCTGGAAGTATATCCGGGTGAGAAACCGCAAATCATGGGTTCTGGGGACCCGGGCGAGATACCTGCTCCATGATATACTCAACGGTATACGCGTGGTCAAGTCCTTCGGTCAGGAAGAGCGGGAGATAAGCCGCTTTAAAGATGCCAACGTCAAGGTCTCCGCCCAAAGCGAATCCAACGCGAAGATGTTCGATACCCTCTTTCCGATACTGAACTTTGCCATAAGACTGGGCAGCTATCTGATTATGATATACGGTAATATACGCGTGTTTGACGGGCGCATGGGACTGGGTACACTCCATCAGTTCAATGCCTACGCCGGTATTGTCTACGCGCCGCTGCTGCGGATAACCTCCATTCCGACCATGCTTTCGCAGTTTCTGACCTCCTCCTCAAAGGTCTTTGAGATCCTTGAGGAAGAACCCGAGGTGAGGGACATCGACCTCCCCCTCGATATCAAGATCGAGGGCGATATATCGATCCGCGACATCACCTTCGGCTATCAGAGCTATAATCCCGTACTTGAAAATATCAGCGCCGAAATTAAAGCCGGTGAGATGATAGGCATTGTAGGTCACTCGGGTTCGGGCAAGACGACCCTGATAAACCTTATTATGCGTCTGTACGATGTCAACGAAGGCGCGATTGTGATTGACGACGTCAATATAAAAGACATTTCACAGACGGCGCTGCGCAGTCAGATAGGCGTGGTGCTGCAGGAGACCTTCCTGTTCTCGGGCACAATACGCGACAATATACGCTACTCAAAGCCCTACGCCACCGACGAGGAGGTCATACGGGCCGCCCGAGTCGCCAACGCCCATGACTTTATCATAAACATGTCCGAGGGCTACAACACCATGGTGGGTGAAAAGGGCTATTCGCTGTCCGGCGGAGAACGCCAGAGGATTGCCATCGCCCGCGCCATTATTCACAACCCGCGTATACTCATCCTGGACGAGGCCACCGCTTCCCTGGATACCGAAACGGAGAAGCTCATCCAGGACGCGCTGAACAAGCTGGTTGCCAACCGCACCACCCTTGCCATAGCCCACCGCCTTTCCACCCTGCGCAACGCCGACCGGCTGCTGGTCCTCGACCACGGAAAGCTGTCCGAATTCGGCACCCATAACGAGCTGCTTGACAACAAGGGCATTTATTACAAACTGGTCATGGCGCAGCGCAAGATGGCGCATGACGTTGTATAAAGCTTAAACATATAAAACCGCCGCACGGGGAGTTCTGGATTTACAAAACAAGTAAATTTTGACCGGCTCTCCGGGCCCGGACGCAAAAGCAAAGACTGCATTGAAGATTAATTCTATCGTGCAGTCTTCTTTTTGATTTTATTTATGTCCGGCTCATTTTAGAGCAAATTTTCAAACGATGTGAATAATTTACCGTTGATTTCGTTGATTTCAATGATATCGTCGACCGGAATGATACGGCCGTCCCGCATCAAAACGATATGCTCATATTCATCAATCTTTTTTACACACCCGGTGGCTGTGACATATTTGCCGCCGGATTTGTTTTTATCCGGCAGAAAGTATGTGACCGAGACTTCAGGCTGTTCATTCAGCGTGCCCTGTATGATGTTGAGCCGCTCATTCAAGTCCGACTTGCTGTTCTCGTCAAGTTCGATCTTCCTGTCCGTCAGACGGGCAGTTTCGGCGACGGCATCCTCGTAGCCCGTCAGGGCGGCAAACGGCGAAAATTGTGCCGCCCGGTCATGGGCTGACATAGCGGGACGGGCGGCAGACCGATGGTGCGGCAGGCCGATGATGTCATCGTAAGGATTTGTCATTCCCTGTGACCTCCGATCTGCTTATTCCGGGAAACGGTCGTGGCGCCTTCTTCGAGGTTCATGCCTTTGAGGAGGGCGTTTTTTCCGTGTTTTTTCTTTATCGCGAGAACAGCTTTCTGTATGCGTTTTTCGCGGGCCAGCGCCGTTTCTTCCTCGGCACGTTTCTTGTCGGCAGCTTCATAGTCGGTGAACAGGTCAAGCTGCTCATAGGAGCCGGTACTTTTAACGGTGTCTTCTTTAACAAGACGGCAGGCCGTGACATTGATGCGCCTCACCAGCAAATTGCTGTCTGTGATGCCATCGAACAGCTCCATGACCGCATTCATGATAAGCATGGCGGAGGAGGTCTGCCGACCGATGTTCGCCGTGCCCTGGGCGTGTTTCGGTATCCTGCGGCCATAATGGTCGGTCGTAACCTCGCCGCGGTAAGCCCGGCTTATTTGCGGATTTGTGAGGTTTTCGATGTCATAGCCGACGGATAAAACCATCTGATCGGTCACAAGCCCTTTGTCCACCAAATCCAGAACGAGGAGGTCGGTCATTTCACGCACAATCAGTTTTGCCTTGCTGACGTCGTATGGATACGGAAGCACCTGTCCGGAGCTGATGCTGTTCGTTGCGGGCTTATACGCTTTAATGTCGGCTATCGTACAGGGCTCCCAGCCCCAGGCGTGGTCAATCAGCAGTTCCGCATTAATGCCGAACAGCTTGTAAAGCAGGTCCTCATTGTAACGCTCGTGCGGTTTGCCGAGAGAGCACCGCGCTACATCGCCCATCGTATACAGCCCGTTTGCCTCGAGTTTCGCGGCATAGCCTTTCCCTACGCGCCAAAAATCGGTGAGTGGTTTATGCGTCCACAACAGCCGGCGATAACTCATCTCGTCAAGCTCGGCGATGCGGATGCCGTCTTTGTCGGGGGCGATGTGCTTAGCCCGAATGTCCATAGCGATTTTGGCAAGGTAAAGATTCGTTCCTATTCCGGCAGTTGCCGTGACGCCTGTGCTTTTTAAAACATCCTCAATCAGCATCATGGTCATTTCCGGCGGCGTGAGTTTATAGGTTTTAAGATAGTCGGTAGCGTCGATGAATACCTCGTCGATGGAATAGACATGAATGTCCTCCGGCGCGATGTATTTCAAATAAATGGTGTATATCCGTGTGCTGTATTCCATATACAGGGCCATGCGCGGTGACGCGGTAATATATGAAAGAGCTAATTCCGGCGAGGTTTTCAGCACCGCGGCATCATGGGATTCGCCCGTGAACACATGGCCCGGCGCTTTCAGCCGGCGCTGCGCGTTTACCTCTTTAACCTTTTGCACTGCTTCAAACAGCCTTGCGCGTCCGGGGATACCGTATGATTTGAGCGACGGAGAAACGGCAAGGCAAATGGTCTTTTCGGTGCGGCTTATGTCGGCGACTACAAGGTTAGTCGTCAGGGGGTCAAGACCCAGTTCGACACATTCCACCGAAGCATAGAACGACTTCAAATCAATTGCAATATATGTGCGTTTTTTCTGCGGCATATAGTTTCACCTCCGTCCCGTTGTCAGGCATGCGTATCATCATCGGACATATTAATCAAAATAGAACAACTCTTCAAATCTTTTATCCAAAGCAACGCAGATAATGAGGGCTAACTTAGCGTTCGGATTGTATTGCCCTGTTTCAATAGAGCTGATTGTATTGCGTGATACCCCGACCATTTCTGCCAGCTGAGTCTGAGACAATCCTTTTTCATTCCTTGCTTCTTTCAAATGGTTTTGCAAAATCAGTTTGTCGTCCATTGTTTATTTATAAAATATTTGAGGCAGTGATCAGATAACGGATGTGGATAATTGAGAATAACAGCGTTACAAATATATAAATTGCCGCAAGCCGGATGTGGCTTTTTCTCTTCATATAAATCGCTTTAATAATATATCCGGTAGCCGGAATTGAAAATACGACAGCGTATAAACCGTAATTTGTTCCGCCGCCGACAAATATTTGTATCACAAAAAAAACAGTGGCCAGGATCGCAGCCGCAACGGCAGCAGAGTTTCCTCCGATTCGGCTTACTTCTTTCTCAAACACATCCTGATTCTTGTTTTCTTTTCTGCTCTTTTCTAATATTTCTTCTTTTTTCATAAAAATCCTCTTTAATGTTTGCAGGCTTGCTTGTTATATATATTATATCATTGCCAAGTTAACTTGTCAAGTGTATTTAAAGCTTTCGGTTTGTGTTATAAAATGACGTTTTCTCTGTGAATGGGATGGGAATGAGATGTTAAAATTCTATTGACAGTTCGGCCCGGACATGCTATATTAATAGTAATGGCGTGTGTTTAAAAAAGAACCGGAAACGCAAGAAAAGTGAGGAGAAAATTATGGAAAGAATCCCGCGGGTTTTGGCGCTGCTGCTTGTTTTTTCCCTGCTCATCCCCTTTGCCTCCTGCTCGGACAACACGGCGGCGCCGGGCGGCGACAACAATGGTACCGATACCGCCCAAACCGATACCGATCCGGGCGATACCCGCGTTTACCCCGAACTGCCCGATTATGACGCACGGGGCGCGGTGGTTACCGTAGTCAATATCGATTATTCCATCCCCATCTGGGCCCAGCGGGACATCTGGGCCGAGGAGATAAACGGTGAGATCATAAACGATGCCGTATTCCGCCGCAACAGCACCATACAGGAAAAATACAATCTGTCCATCGTCTCACAACCTGAACTGGACCAGGCGGCGGTAATAAACCGGGCCAATGCCGCAGCCGACGGCAGTGTCGATCTGGCGACCGTCTCGCTGAAAACATTCGCGTCCCTGGCCGGCGCGGGCGCCCTGGTTGAGCTGAATGCGGTGCCTCATATCAATCTGGATATGTCCTGGTATGACCCCAGCTCGGTGGAGTGCCTGTCCATTGCCAACAAGCTCTACGGCGTGTGCTCCGACTATACCATCATGGACAATGACGCCACCACCGCCATGGTGTTCAACAAAAAGCTGCTGGACGATTTTAATCTGGAGAATCCATACAATCTGGCCAATACGGGGGCATGGACGCTGGATAAGCTTATAGAAATGTCGGCCAACATCTCATCGGATATAAACGGCGACGGGGTCATGGACGACAACGACCGTTACGGTCTGCTCTATCAGCGGGATACCATGTCCAGCTTCTACAACGGCTGCGGCGGCATTATCGCGGCAAAGGACGGGGACGACCTGCCGGTGATGTTCCTGCAGACCGAGGAGTCCATGGCCATTCTGGACCGGCTGTATGACTATCTGTATGATGAAGAGGTCTGCTTCCATGTGATGAAATTCTTCGACCCCAAGCCCGAGGGCTTCACCGACGGCATGACCCGCATGTTCCAGGCCAACAGCGCCCTGTTCATGTGGATACGCATGGCAGACGTTGAGAACCTGCGCACGATGCAGGTGGATTTTGGCATACTGCCCATACCGAAGCTGGACGCAAAGCAGGAGCGCTATTATCATTCGGTAAACCCGTACGTCGGGGCGACGGTGATAATTCCCAAAAGTTCCCCCGACCTCGAGCGCACCGGCATCTTTATCGAGGCGATCTCCGCCGAATCCAAATATATTCTTGAACCGGTATACTATGACATAATGCTGACCACAAAAATTACCCGCGACAACGAGAGCGCCGACATGCTTGACATTATCTTTGGCACGCGCATCTATGACAACGGTGAAATCTACGATTTCGGCACCATAGGCTCCGACCTTATCTATATGACCATGACCTATAACCGCGATATGGCGTCGACATACGCTAAAAAAGAAAAGCAGATTGCCAAGGCGATAGAGAAGGTCATCAATCAGTTTACCCGGGAAGAATAAAAAATCAAAATAAAAGAGCAGGGGTTTCCCTGCTCTTTCGACAGTGTTTATTCTTCGTCCCCCGCCAGGGGGATATCAAGCAGACCGCATAATTTTTTTACGCATTCCGCAAAGCTTTTATCCTCCCTGAGCTGGTCAAGCCGCCCCAGTTTGTGCAGTGTTTTATGCCGGGTCACACCCGTTTCATCGCGGTAGGATTGTACGATATTGATATAGGTATATTCTTTTGCGTTTGTGATTTTTACGAACACGATTTTCTCCCATGATATTTTTAAAATTCTATGGCAGTATTATAACTCTTTTGATGGCAGACTGTCAATAAGGCGGCCCAATATTATACGAGAAACAGGCTATGCCATATAAAAATCCTCCGTGACGTCAGTTTTCCAGGTCTTCGTAGGCTATAATCAGCTTTTCAAGCCCGGACTGATAGGTCTTCTCCCTTGAGGTATAGAATGAAATAAAGTCGGCGCTCTTTTTGCCCCGTATCAGGTCCCTGAATGTCTGCTGCGCCGCGTTGTTGAGATTGGTGGTGTATATCCAGGAGAAGTCAATCTTAACATTGACCAGCGCCAGGTCGAGCATCCGGGACGATTCCGGGTCGCGCAGGTATTTGCCGTTGAGGGCGATATCGTAATAGGCGGGGGTTACCGTGCGGTAGTTCTGGGCCGCCAGCGCCTCCAGCACCGCACTGACCATCCCGGTGTCCGGCACCGTAACCGGAATACCGAAGACCGAATACTGGTCATGTACGAATGTATAGTAATTGTCCTGCTCTTCGTTCCATTTGGGGCAGGGGATAATACCGTAATCGGCTTCCATAACCCTGAGTATGTCGCAGGCCATGAGGCGCAGGGTGGTGAAGGCCAGTTCCCCGGCGGCGAATTTCCTGGCCAGGTCATCCTGTTCGCCGTCGTCCGGGGTTTCCAGCATGCATAATACGCCGGTATTGTTATAGAACAAATCCAGTATTGTTTGCGCCGCCGACTGCATTTTATCCATATCCACGCTGAGATAGGGGTACGCGTTTTCGTCGCGCTTGACCAGCGACAGGTCGAAGGCGCTCCAGTATACGTCAAAGTTTATGCAGTCGCCTACGCCGAAGCTGTAGATGTCGTCATAATCGGCCTTGGAATCGCCGTTGACATCGGTATAGACCGCCCTTGCCATCTCCGCCTGTTTGTCGATGGTCCAGCTGCCGGCGGCCACCAGGTCATAGGGGTTTTCCAGGTTATAGCTTACAACCATCGGCTTGTTGAAAAATGTGACGAAGGCCAGCTGGCGCAGCGAAAGGGCGATGTCGCCGGTGACAAAGAAGACCCTGCCCCCGATGTTTGCCTGCTCGGTGTAGTATTGCGCCCACCAGGGCCGGTCCAGATTGAGATGGGGCACATTGCCGCCCAGCAGATTGTAGTACTGGCCTCTGGCGCCATACTGGACGATTTCCACCGCGCTGCCCGCCACAATATCGAAGTCGTCCGAACCGGCGACAATTGCCCGGTTGGCCATACCGGTGACATCGTCCTTCAGGATATAGTTGAGATTGATGTTGAGCCGTTCGGATACCATGGTATTGCGGTTGTACACCGCGTCATTTACCACCTCACCGTTGAGCTCGTCCACCGTCATTTCATATAAAAACCAGCTTTTGGTCCGCGCCAGAATATTCACCCCGGCGCCCTCATAATCAAGACCGTCCGGCAGGTCATCCGGCGTGTTCTCGCGTTTTATCTCCTCTTCGGTTTCGGCGGCGATCTGGGCAGGGGTTTCGGCGGATCCGCCGCCGGCATTGTCGGAGCAGGCGAACAGCCCGCAGAAAATCAAAAGGGCAAGCAGCAGACACAAAGAACGGCGGAGGGTATTGATCTGCATAACTCAATCTCCTTTGTTTTTAAAATTACAGTCTTATAATCTTATAATAATAATGCAGCCCGGATTGTATGACAAAAAATGTAAAGATATTTGCCGATTTTGTTGACATAACGCATGAAATAAGTTATACTGTATGCGACCGGCGTCATAGGAAAGGGTATGTATCAGTTTTCCAGGTCTTCGTAGGCTGTGATCAGCTTTTCAAGACTCGTCTGATAGGTCTTCTCCCTTGAGGCGTAATATGAGATAAAGTCGGTCTTTTTGCCCCTCATGAGGTATCTGAAGGTGTCCTGCGCCGCGTTGCTCATGTTTGAGGTGTATATCCAGGAGAAGTCGATCTTAACATTGACCAGCGCCAGGTCGAGCATCCGGGAGGATTCCCGGTCGCGCAGGTATTTGCCGTTGAGTGCGATATCGTAATAGGCGGGCGTTACCGTGCGGTAATTCTGGGCCGCCAGCGCCTCCAGCACCGCGCTGACCATCTCGGTGTCCGTCACCGTAACCGGAATACCGTAAACCGAATACTGGTCATGGACAAATGTATAGTAGTTGTCCTGCTCTTCGTTCCACTTGGGGCAGGGGATAATACCGTAATCGGCTTCCATGACCCTGAGTATGTCGCAGGCCATGAGGCGCAGGGTGGTGAAGGCCAGCTCCCCGGCGGCGAATTTCCTGGCCAGGTCATCCTGTTCGCCGTCGTTGGTCGTCTGAATCATACACAGCACGCCGGTATTGTTATAGAACAGATCGTATATTTTCTCCACGGCCGACTGCATTTTATCCATATCCACGCTGAGATAGGGGTACTGATTATCGTCCCGCTTGACCAGCGACAGGTCGAAGGCGCTCCAGTATACGTCGAAGTTTATCATATCCCCGACGCCGAAGCCGTAGATATCGTCATAATCGGCCTTGGAATCGCCGTTGACATCGGTATAGACCGCCCTTGCCATCTCCGCCTGTTTGTCGATGGTCCAGCTGCCGGCGGCCACCAGGTCATAGGGGTTTTCCC
>JAQVWU010000046.1 GCA_028709565.1 Eubacteriales bacterium | reverse complement strand
CAGAAAATTGCTTAATGCGGAGCGGCAGGCCTTACGGGAAGCCGATGAACTTGTCAGCAAGTCTCTTTTGCGGAAACCTGCCGCCCTCGATGATTTGGTCGGCAGCCTTGATGAACCGTTCTCCCGCATGCTCCTGCGCCTGATTGACGCCAGGGGAATGACCGATGTCGAGGTTTATAAACGCGCCAACCTGGACCGCAAGTTGTTCTCTAAAATCAGGAGCAATAAAGGCTATATGCCGAGTAAGCGCACCGCCATTGCCTTCGCTGTGGCGCTGGAATTATCACTCAGCGAAACCGACGAATTCCTGCAGCGGGCGGGCTATGCGCTTTCCCGCGCTGTCAAATTCGATGTGATCATTGAGTATTTCATCGCAAACGGCAAATACGATGTTTTCGGGATAAATGAGGTACTGTTCGAATACGACCAGCCGCTGCTGGGAGGCTGAGAAAATTTTTTAGCAGTTTATAATTTGTCGCTTCCGAAGCGACCGCCGCACCCTCTTTGAGCAGTATAATAAGATTACATTAAAACTTAGGAGGGTGCGAAATTGAAAAAAGGATTAACCGAACTGGTATTTATACTGGACAAAAGCGGTTCGATGAGCGGGCTGGAGGGCGACACTATCGGCGGATACAACGCCATGCTCGCCAAACAACAGGCGATAGACGGAGAATGCCGCATTACAACGGTGTTGTTCGACAACAACTATGAATTGCTTCACGACCGCATCGACATCAGGGCGGTCAGCGCAATTACGGAGAAAGAGTATCAGGTTGGCGGTTCGACCGCACTGCTCGACGCAATCGGCAGGACGATAAACAAAATCGGAAACGCGCAGAAACACACCGCCGGGGACTACCGCGCCGAAAAGGTGATGTTTGTGATTATCACGGACGGCGAGGAAAACAGCAGCCGGGAATACACTGCCGATAAAATCAAAGCACAGATTGAGCGGCAAAAAGCGCAATATGGCTGGGAATTTATCTTCCTCGGAGCGAATATCGACGCGGTTGAGACAGCGGGCCGCTTCGGAATAACTCCCGACAGAGCGGTTGATTATCTCGCCGACAGTGAGGGAACGGAATTGAATTTCAAGCTGATGGCAAGCGCGGCGGCAAAATTCCGTGAGGCGGGGACGGTTGACGAGGCTTGCTTTGAAGAAATCCGCAAGGATGTGAAGAGACGGGGAGGCCGGAAATAATGCTCGGAGCGATTATAGGGGATATCATAGGCTCGGTCTACGAATGGCATAACATCAAAACAAAAGACTTTGAGCTGTTCAGCGACGACTGCTTTTTCACCGATGACACCGTGATGACCGCCGCCGTGGCAGACGCTCTGATGAAGGGCGGCAAAGCCGGCGATTTCATTGACGCGTATAAGAAGTGGGGACGGATGTATCCCGACGCGGGGTACGGCGCCCGGTTTGGCAGCTGGATACACTCGGATGACCGCATGCCCTACAACTCCTGGGGCAACGGTTCGGCGATGCGGGTTTCACCCTGCGCGTGGCTGATGGACTGCGGATTTTGCGCCCGGACAGGCATGTGGCCGACAAACGGCAGGGACAGAGCAAGACTGTCGGCCGAAGTGACACACAACCACCCCGAAGGGGTAAAGGGCGCGCTGGCAGTGACGGACGCAATTTTTATGTGCCGTTTCTATGTCGGCGGTTACGGTAATGATATGGGAAATCCCATTAACGAACGCATGACCCTTGATGAATACAAGCTAAAAATCAAAGAATACACAGAGCGGAAACACGGCTACGACCTGAGCAGGACCCTGGATGAAATCCGTCCGGCCTACCGGTTCAATGAAAGCTGTCAGGATACGGTGCCGCAGGCTGTTACCGCATTCCTTGAAAGTGCCGGCTTTGAGGACGCCATCCGAAACGCCGTCTCCCTCGGAGGGGACAGCGACACGCTTGCGGCAATAACCGGCAGCATCGCGGAGGCCGCTTTTGGTGTGCCTGATGAGATAAAAGCAAAGGCGCTGTCCTTCCTTGACAAGCCATTGGCGGAAGTTTATAATCGGTGGGAGGCATTTAGAAGCATTAGCGGATGATTCGCTGGAATTGTGAAGCTTAAAAATTTCGGGAGAATTGAATTATGTACCCCTCATTAGAAACGAAAAATTTCATTTTTAAGACCATATGCAACCGATGACGCAGAGATTCTTTTTGAACTTGTCAACGTATTTGATGAACAAAACCGTACAAAACAGTTTTCAAATATTAACTCGGCAGAGGATGCAAAAAAAATCATTGATGAAGTCATTGAGGCTGATAACGAATGGTTGCTTGTACATAAAGAATCGCAAAAACCGATCGGATGGGTAACATGCGAAAAAATCGTAAAAACCGATATGAAGAAAAAAGTATTCATTTATGCCTGGCTACGAAACGAATATAAGTATATGAATTTTGGCCGTGAGCTGCTGGAAAAGGTTTTGCATTTTGCGTTTTACGGCATAAAGACCTCTGTTGTATTTACGAATGCGCGCGAAAAAGGCCGATTTGCCTATCCCTTATTTATCGGCTACGGATTTGAACTCTATAAGAAGGCAAGCCCGAAAGACATAAACAGAATCGCACATTTCAAAATACCAAAAGAAAAATACATTAACCAAAACCATGTTGTTGCCGAAACATACGATTACGAACCTCCCGTACCGGCAGTGAAGATGAAAAGCCGGTACAGCACAGAAAATCCTGTCCGCAAGATTGATAATATTACTTTCATCGCACAACCTACAGAATACCTCTGCGGACAAGCGGTTATAGCCATGCTTGCCGGAGTTTCCGTAGACGAAGTAATTTCCGTTATGCAAAACGACAAAGGCACATCAACACAGGAATTACGCAATGCCTTGAAATGGTATGGATTGAAAACCGCTGCAAATGCTCGACTAAAATATTCAGAGGGTACTAAATTGCCTGACTGCTGCATATTGAGTGTCATGCTTCCCGGATATGGGCATTGGTCGTTGTATTTTAAAGGTAAGTATTACGATCCTGAGTTTGGTGTGATGGATAAACTGCCCGAGCAAGCAAGACTGCGGTATTATTGGGAGGTGCTTTTATGAGCATACAATTCACTGATATCTGCTTGAATACACGTTTAAACATAGTGAGGTATCCATATGAACATCACAATCAAAAAACTAACCCCTGAACTTGCGGAAGATTATGTACATTTCTTCGATGTGACGCCGCACGACCACTATGTAGATGAACATAAATGCTATTGTGTCTGCTGGTGCAATGATGATTATGAGGGCAAAGACTTCTCATCCGCCGAAAAAAGAAGAAATGCCGCTTTGCAATATGTCAAAAACGGCAATATACAAGGCTATTTTGCGTATCACGAGGGCAAAGTTGTGGGCTGGTGCAATGCCAATGCAAAAGCGGATTGTTTGAAATGTGCCGGTTGGCGGCGCTCTATGGCTTATGTGCCTCCGGATGATATAGCTTCAGGCATAAAAGTAAAATCGGTCTTCTGCTTTACCATAGCACCGGAAATGCAGAGAAAAGGCATTGCGATGATGCTCCTGGAGCGTGTTTGCAGCGATGCGATTCAGGATGGATTTGATATTGTGGAAGCATATCCTACAAAAGAATCCGAATGGGAGCCATATGATTTTTGCGGTCATTTGAAAATGTATGATAAGAGTGGGTTTGTTGTGACATTAGAAACCAAACAAAGTCTTGTCATGCGAAAGTGATTAAATTAACCCTGTCCCCTTGACTCTGCCGTTGGGGAATAGTTTATACTGTTTCTAAATCAACGGAAAGGAAGTTTTTTCTATATGAATGAATTAATCAAAATCAGGGATGTGTCCCTCAGGTATGACATATCCGCCCGAACGCTCCGCTATTACGAGGATATGGGGCTGATAACAAGCGCCCGAAGCGAAGATTACGCCTACAGACTGTATGATGCCGAAAACCTGCGGCGGCTTGAACAGGTTTTGATACTGCGGAAGCTGAACATCAGCATCAAAGATATTCAGCGGATATTTGACACCTCCGGTTCAGAAGTGGTCCTGGAGGTGCTGGGGAAAAAGGTCGATATGATCGATGAAGAGATATCCCTGTTGCACGAACTGAAGGAATTTGTGCTTGAATTCATACGCCAGATTGAGCGGTCGGATTTCGAGAACGAATCCGATGTAAAACTGCTGTATACCAAAGCGAAGGAAATAGAGACGCAGATTGTCAACGTGGATTATGAGGGAAACCCTTCCGGCGCGAACAGTGTGAATCGTCTGATTGAAGTCACGGAAAAACTGGATAATAAAGTACCGGATATTATGGTTGTCAGAATCCCCGATTTCAGAGCGGCAACATCGGGGCTTGCGTCGTGGGATATGGTTTTCGGCGCGTTCCATCAATGGCAGGAAGCGCATACGCACCTGTTTAAAGATATAATCTTTAACTGTCCCGACTTTTTGACAGGCAAAGACAATCAGGTGGAATGGTATTGGGCAATCAGGGATGACGTTACCGAGGCTGATATACAACCGTATGAAATTACAGAATTTCAAGGGGGTCTGTATGCAGCCGCGGTCAGTATGGACGGTGACGGTGAAAGCCACAACAGGGTGAGAAGCAAGACGGAAAAATGGCTTGAGGGCACAAATTTCATTATTGATAACGACCGCAGATTTGCGGGGCACATGATTTATTATGACGACGAAATAAAACAGGGGCTTGGGTACAATCAAATGACCCTATATGCCCCGATAAAACTAAAAGAAACCCCTTGACATTGACGCGATGTCGTGCTTTATACTGAATACGGCTCATGATTCACCATGGGACTTTATTCATAGGAGAATTGTTATGAATCTTTCCACAATAAGCGAGGTTTCAAAAAATCTGTCTGTTTCAACCCGCACCCTGCGTTATTATGAGCAGATTGGGCTGATTGAGAGCGTCAAAAAGGATGACTATGCCTACCGCACCTATGATGAAAATACCGTCAGACGACTGCAGCAAATCCTTATTCTGCGTAAGCTGCGCATTCCCCTAAAGCAAATTGTCCTGATTTTAAAAAGTGAGGATATCGCGGAGATCATCGACACTTTCCGGCAAAACCTTGCCGAGGTAGACGAAGAAATGACCGCGCTCTCCACCATTCGGGAGATTATCAACAGCTTTATAACCCGTTTAAACGAGAATATACGCAATGCCGCCCTTGACGGTGTTGACATCAAGCTCACTATGCTGGACGATACCGCCCTTCTGGAAGCGGCGGACGCGCTGACCGTTCAAAGGACGCCGCTGAAAGAAGAAAAAACTACGGCGGATTTGGATCAAGCAAGCGAAAAACTGAACCGCCTGACCGACCGTGAGGTACGGATTGTGTATCTGCCGCCGAATACGGTGGCGTCTGCGCACCATATCGGAGAGGGCTGTGAAGGCATTGTATATGGGCAAATCGCTAAATTTATTAGTAATAACAATCTATACGAACGCAATCCCGGTTTTCGATCTTTTGGTTTCAATAATCCGATAGTATGCAGTATGGAAAACGCGCCGTCAGCCGGATATGAAGCATGGGTCACCATCCCCGATGATATGGAAGTTCAACCACCGCTTGTTAAAAAACAATTTACCGGCGGTCTGTATGCCGCGCACATGATTCCGATGGGTGCTTTTGAAGAATGGGCATGGCTGCGTCAATGGGTGATGTCAAATGAAAAGTTTGTTCATGCATGGGGCGAGGTGCGGGTCACGCCGCACGACAAAGAAATGGATTGGGCAATGGAAGAACCGCTGAATTTTTATAATATTTCTCGTGATTGGGATAACGGCGCTGATACTCAACAACTTGATCTGCTGTTCCCGATTAAACCGAAATTCGCCGCGACAACAAAACACCCGCAGGAACGAATCATAGATACATTCAAATATAACGATATGCCCGTTGAAGTCGTGGAGTGGGATGAAACTATATGGTGCGGGAAAATCGAAATCGCACAAAACTGCAAGGACGAACCGGATATGGTGCGTGTGTCGGACCAATTTTTGGCGCAGGATCGTACAGCAATAATCCATCGGCTTGAAACCGCAGCGAATACGCTTTTACATTTTGATTTCCAAACATCAAAATGCCCGGCGGTGGCTATGTTCGCCTTTCTTGTTGGTACGGAAAGTCAGCCTGAGGGATTTGATGTGAAAAAAGTCCCGGCAGGTCGGTATATGCGACTCCCTCTTACCCCTGAAAGCGCGAAGGCTCTCGGTGTCAAACCATGGGACGGGGGCGCGCCGCCGGTGGAATGGATCAGTGAACGTCTGGCACCTCAGTTCAGCTACAGGCAAGTTATTGATTTGCCTTTTGTCGAATATTATGGCTACCTGAACGGTTCGTCAGACGAGGTTGTAAATGCGTTTTTATATGTGCCGGTGGAAAAGATATAAAAAATTCAAAGCTGACAAAACTCCGTATTTGAAGACAAGAAATCCGTAATCGCTTTATTGTATAATATACTCCGGGGGGAGATCCGCGAATGAATTGGATACAAATCCTTTCTAAAACAATCGATTATATCGAAAAACACCTTACCGATGACATAAACACAGATGAAATATCAGGTCAGGCTTATTCGTCAAGCTCACACTTTCAGCTTGTTTTTCATTTGGTGACGGGTATTACCACAGGCGAATATATCCGCAACAGGCGGCTGAGTTTGGCGTCGCAGGATTTGCTGAAGCCGGACAGTAAAATTATCGATGTGGCTATGCGGTACCAGTACGATACGCAGGAGAGCTTTTCCAAAGCGTTTACACGATTTCACGGCATACCTCCGTCAAAAGCGAAGCGGAGTAACATAAAGCGATTGCCCGTTATCTATAATTTGTACAATACAGGGAGGATTCGATATGTCATTTGATATCATAAACGAGTTTCATTTTGCCGATTGGAACATACTCGGCGGTGAGCAGACCGGTGAATTGACCGCTGCCGAAAAATACAGCAGAATCGTAAAGTGGGCCGGAGAGGCGAGAGGGCAAAACCCTGCTGTTTTTGACAGGCTGACTGAATGGATACTTGACGATTCCGAATGGACGGCAGATAAACTTGCCGAAAACGAACAAATTTTAGTGCAGGGCGTCTTTGCCCGTTTCAGGCAACAGAATGTAAAGCTTCGCGCGTATTTGAAAGAGCTTGAACCATCGGGGGTGGTCAACGCGGCCATTTTTAAGGCGCTTGACCGATTTGACGAGGAGCTGTCGGGTAATCCGGGGGACAAGAACTTGAGTGATATTCTTGCGCGGATATTTACCGATTTTTCGGTGATGCGGGATCGAAGTGTGCGGGAACAAATAGCCGGCGGAAAAACCGGTCGTTTTGGTACGGACAGCGTCGCGCTGTTCGGGTATATCAATTATTTGAAGGATTGCGATGCAGGCGTACAGTGGGCGTTATTCATGCCCGATGTGGTCAAACGGCAGCAGACCGGTTTCAAAGTGGAGAGCTTTGAGTATAAAAAAATGCCCGCCATGCGCTTTATCGGCAAAGAAAGCCGCGAAGGGGACGGATTGGATACTGCCGAAGGGTTCAAAAATCTTTTTAATGTTCTGGATGCCATGACGGCATACAGTTCGGGTTTCGACTATGATGTCTTATTTCAACATCATTACGGAAAAGGCGTGGATACCGAGCGCTGGCATGGATTTTGGGGCCGCTTTATGAAAGCGGATAGCCCGGTGCCCGAGGGATTTATACATTTTGATTTTGTTCCGCAAAGGGATGTCAACAATTTCACGGACGGACCGCCCTTCTTTTCGCAGTTTGCCTTCGCAATATTCTCCGGCGACATGAAAGCCATGCACAATGATGAGGGCACCGACGGCGGCAGAATGTATGATGTTACGCGCAATATCATCCTCGGCCAAAACGTAAACATTCCGTATCCGCACAAATACTGGACAGCGGAAGTGTTTATCGACGGCTGTGATACATGGAGCACCGCTTTTATGTTCAGTGTGGAGTTTTGAAACATGACGTACGGGAGGGATTTTTCATGAAACCGATATTTACAGGCACCCATGGCAATTGTCATATCCAGGGCTTTGCGGTGGATGATAAAAAGCATATGATCTATTATTCCTTCACCACAAAGTTGGTAAAAAGCACGCTGGACGGAGAAATTGTGGGCAGCGTCGACGGTCTGACGGGGCACTTGGGCTGTATCGATTTTTGCCGGGCTGACGGCCGGGTGTATGGTTCGCTGGAATATAAAAATGATGTCATCGGGCGGGGCATCCGGAGCGCTCTCGGGGTGAACAAGGGGACGGAAGACGGATTTTATATTGCCATTTTTGACGTCGACAAAATCGACCGTATGCATATGGACGCCGAAGCCGACGGCATTATGACCGCGGTGTATTTACATGATGTAGTCGCCGATTATAAGGGACAGGGGCAGAATCAGGTTCCTCATCGTTACGGGTGCAGCGGCATTGACGGCACGGCCTTTGGGCCCATCCCCGGCGATGTGGAGGGCAGGCACCATTTGTTTGTCAGCTACGGTATTTACGGTGACACCGCCCGCGAGGATAACGACCATCAGGTGCTGCTGTGTTTCGACACCGAAAACTGGAAAGCCTATGAGCAGCCCCTTTCCCAAAGCGATATGCATCACAGCGGTCCGGAAAGGGCCGGTCAGCGGTTCTTCGTGTATACCGGCAACACCACTTACGGGGTACAGAATCTGGAATACGACGCCCACACCAATTATTATTTCATGGCTGTATACCGGGGTCAAAAAGCGGCGTTTCCCAATTACGATTTATACGCCGTGGACGCCAAAAAAGCGCCGGTAACACAGCCCTTGCGGGGGCTGCGGGAAACGGGAGCGGTGCTCAGTCTGGCCTCCCCCGGACAATATCATGAAGCGTCGGGGGTACACGGCTGGCGATTCCCCTACGGGTCTACCGGTCTGTATGCCCGCGGCAACGGTCAGTATCTGATTTCGCAAAATCAGGTGGCCCGCACGGGGCAGTGCAGTTTTATTTACTCATATGTATTCGATGAAAAACGCGGATTCGTGCTGGATATATAAGAGGTTCCCTGCCGGCGTAATCAAGTCTTCAAATCCATAATATACAAAAACATTTCAGCCGCGTGGTGATTGTCGGCATAATCCGGGAAGAGAGGGCGCAGTTTTTTATAATCCGCCCGGCTGGCATTGGTCTCGGATGTGTTGCCGGTCTGTTCCAATACCATAATCATCATAGCGCAGTCCCTATACCACGGCTTTGGATATACAAAATAGTTCGGAACGGGCTTGCCGCCGATGATATTGATTAATATTTCGTGATATCCGCAGGATATCGCGATAGCGGTGATTTGTAAAGTCCGGCAGATTCAGCGCTGCCGATGTAAGACTGATTTGTATATATACCCTTCCCCTTTCCTTAATACATGCGGATAAAGAATATTCGCACTATAAAAACCGGGAGGATCGTTTTTTGGATAAAACATGATTGCATTTCTTTAGAAACAATCGCATGTTGTCCTGCTCCTTGCTGCGGTCACTGTTTGTCCTGCCCATTCTGTCACATAGACCCAGCAGCGCGACCTCGCGTATGTCGGTGCTGCGGTCCATGCCCTTTATATCGGCAAAGGGCAGATCCCTGAGCACATATAATATCTGCATATGATAACGAATCAGCTCGGATACATTGCGTATAAAATCCAGGTCATCGGTAAACTCCCGTAAAAAGCTTTCCGCCAGCTCCGCTCCGACTTTATCGTGGTCATAGGCCGTGATCTTCCCTTTTCTGATTCTGGTGGTGGCGGGTTTTCCGATGTCATGCAATAAAGCAGCCCACATAAAGACAGCAAGATTGCGGCTTTGCGGTTTTACCCGGGCGGCCTCGTCTGTCACGAGCATGGTATGGTTCCAGACACTCCCCTCGGGATGATGCACGGGGGATTGTTCCGTTGTCTGCAGTTTATACAGCATGTCAAACGGTTCCCGGCGAAACACCGGGTCGGAACTCACGGCATTCAGATATTCCGAAGGTTTGTCATCCTGCCGCAGACGCAGGTCTGTCTCCCGGTACAACGACAGCGTATTCATTTTTTACAACCCGTATTTTTTCTCATATATATCACCTCAATCATAGCTTTCCTGTAAACATAATAATATATACAAATACATATAAAAAATCAAGTGACGCCGGTTCGCGTATCTGTTAACTGCAGCAGGCCAATAAAAACGGAGAAGTTTTGCTAATGGAAAAAGGAGTGTTTTTATTTAATAAAATTGCCTCTGTTTATGGTCTGTTTTTTAATGCCCAGGTGAGGAACTTCCGTCGAATTTTAGGCAATATTAAAGAAGAGTCGGATTTTTCCGGCTGCCAAAGTATTGTCGACATAGGATGCGGAACGGGCGCATTATGCACGGTGCTGTCGGAATATGGTATGGACGTGACCGGACTCGAACCCTCCGAAGCCATGCTGGAGATTGCTCTGAAGAAGGCCGGGCCGGGCATTCGGTTTGTTCGCGGCGATGTGCTGGACGGGCTCCCGTTCCGGGACAAGAGTTTTGACGTGGCCATCACATCCTATGTGGCTCACGGGCTTATGGCAAAAGAGAGATTAATTCTCTATAATGAAATGAAAAGAGTTGCAAGACACACCGCTGTTTTATTCGACTATAACGAACACCGTTCGCTGATTACCGACATTGTGGAATGGCTGGAAGGCGGCGACTATTTCAGCTTCATCAGGGTCATCAAAGAAGAATTGACGCATCAGTTCGGCAATCTCAAAGTCATAAATACCGGCAAGCGTTCCGCATTGTATATTTGTAAAATTGAATAGGAATCGCGAGGGGTATTCTGTTGACAACGCTGCAAATTATTTTCGCAACGCTTTGGGTAATTACCGCATTGATAATTCCGTTTTGACCGACGGCGGAAGCAATATCTCCGCGGGTCAGCGCCAGCTGCTGACGATAGCGCGGGCTATGATAAAAAAGCCCTTGTTACTATTTTGGATTAAGCCACCTCACAGCGGCGGCTTATATGCCCGGATGTATATGGCGGGCATGGCTTCATAGAATGCCGCTTATTGCCCGCTCATCCGATAACGCTGATACTTTCCGCCGCCCTCTTTTACAATTATACCGCTTTCTACCATTTCACGCAGCACAAGTATCGCCATTGACTGAGAGATGGTAACAAATTCAATGCGGTCATCAAAGATGCTGATGAGCGTCGTTATAATCAATGGGTTAACGCAAAAATTCACAAATATAGTTATTAGAAATCCGCTGTCGGGAATGTCCGCAGAATCAAAAACAAACCGATAAACAACGGAGGTGTGACATGCTGTACTTTATCACAGGCGCGGCCGGGCATTTGGGCAGTGTAATCACCCGGCAGTTAATAAACAGCGGCAAAAAGGTGCGCGCCTTCGTATTGCCAAACGAAAAGCACGCGCTCGGTGAAGCAGAACTGTATGTCGGCGATGTCAGCGACAAAGAAAGTATACGACCCTGTTTTGAAGAGCTCAACGGCCGGCCGCTGACCGTAATCCACTGCGCGGGGATTGTCTCCATTGCCTCGAAATTCAATCAGACGGTATATGACGTAAACGTCACGGGCACAAAGCACATAGTCGACCTGTGCGGGGAGTATAATGCATCAAAGCTGGTTTACGTAAGCTCGGTTCACGCTATTCCCGAAAAGCCCGGCGGCATAACGATTACCGAGACAGCCGAATTTTGCCCGGGGAATATTGTCGGATCATACGCCAAAACCAAGGCGGAAGCTACGGCATATGTGCTTGACGCGTCCCGGCAGGGACTCAATGCCTGTGTTGTGCACCCCTCCGGCATCACCGGACCCTATGACCACGGCAGGGGGCACCTTACAACCCTGGTCATTGATTATTATAAGCGCCGGTTAACCTCGGGGGTCAACGGCGGGTATGATTTCGTTGACGTACGCGACGTGGCGAACGGTGTTATCGCGGCGTGCGACAGGGGGAGGCAGGGCGAATGTTATATTCTTTCGAATAAATACTACCTCATCAGGGGTATTCTTAATATGCTCCATGAGATAACGGGCAAAAGAGAAATCAAAAGCTTCCTGCCCCTGTGGTTTGTAAAAGCCGTGG
>JAQVWU010000405.1 GCA_028709565.1 Eubacteriales bacterium | reverse complement strand
CCGGGATATTAAAAAAAGCCCCCGCGCTTTGGGGACTTTCGATTGAGGATTATATTTTATCATAACCGTCCGGTGTCGGTCCGGAATCCGTTATGTTTACCAGAGTGTTTGATGCCGTCATCCGCCTTTTCGTGACGGTTTTTTACGCATAAAATAATCGTATTGCTTATTAATATAAACCCGTCCCTCAGGTTTCTTCTCCTCCTCGCGGAGTTTGTCCAATACCGCTCTGCCGTTTATCCTGGTAAGAGTGCGGAACCGTTTGCCGAGGAAGAAGCGTTCGAGGGCATGTAATTCCTGCCCGGCGCAATGGCCCGACCACGGCAGACAATCATCCGGGTTGTGGGTTTGCAGGAATATTTTCAGCTCGCGGTAATCGGCCACCGCCTGCATGATCACGGCATCGGCCAGCACCCTGTATGGGTTTGACATATAGATTTCCTCCCGTTTTTTGTTTTTGGGACAATGCCGCTACATATGCTACATATGCTACATGAAATATATATAGGCATATGGAAAATGAATTTTATATATTTTATTTTTTTCCTTAATTAAAAATCTCCATAAAAACTATCCATTTATTATGTAGCATATGTAGCAGCTGATAAAATACCTCGAATAGTATTTAAAACAACTGTTATTTAATGCTACATTTACCGCTACATATTCTTTAAAAAATGTAGCATATGTAGCGGAAGGCGTGTTACAGCGGTTGTGATTCTGAAATCTCAAAGCCGGAAACGTCGCAGCGTGTTTTTAACAGCGTGTAGTTGAGGATAAAAACCCGTCTGTTTTCAGAGTTTATTCGCCGTACTGCGTTTTTTTCAATAAAATAATCTGTATGTTCCAGCTGCAGCCTGAACTGCTGGTACGTCAGTATCTCGCCCTTGATTGCATAATCCTTGCGGTAACGGGTGTATTTGTCGTAAATGGCGTTAAGGCGCAGGGCGAGGTGGGTACCCTCATTCAGCAGTGCATATTCACTCCCGGGGTCCAGTTCCATGCGGGACATAATCTCAAGGGTCTGGTCCACCACCGTTTTGTTGCTCGTGCCGCCCTCCAGCAGAAATGCCCGGGCGGCGTATTCTATGTACCCCATGCATTCGGCCATATCATAGGGGAACACGTCGCTCCAGGACAGCCCCAGGGAGGCGCACAGCCGGTCCAGCAGCCTCAGTCCGGCGCCCATACACGCCAGGTTGCTGCGGATGCGGGAGGGCAGGGCGGTGTTGATGAGAGGCAGGATCTGGGCATACCATTCATGGCAGCTGCCGGGGTCGGCGGCAAGGGTTATACTGAGCAGGGAGCGCCCCAGAGAGCCCAGCGCTTCGGAGTTTTCGCACAGCCCCTCAAAGGCCGCCTGCCGCGCCGGCCCGGCCAGGTCCTTTTTTGAGAAGAGCAGCTCGACGGTGCGCTCCCTGACCGCCGCCTCGTCTGCCGATTCCTCGCCGGCCACCGCCAGCGGCGCGAACAGGTCGTAGATGACGGCGCTGAGGTCGGCCCGGCCCCGGGTGCCCTCGTGGACGTCATAGGTGTTGCGGAAATGGTTGAGCAGCACCCCCAGGCGGACATGGTCCAGCTTTGAGGGCTTGAACTCGTCCAGCGCCATGGGGATGAGATTGGAGGAGGCCGCGTCCCGCATGAGGGTAAACGAGGTGGTCTGCCCGGCGGCGACAATGCGGGTTGCCGAGAAGACCGGCATGATAACGCGCTCCAGGGTGGTGCTCTTGCCGCTGCCCGCCTCGCCCACCAGCATCAGATGGGGGAATTTAACCTTTCGCTTGCGCAGATGCTCTTTGATAAAGCAGCCGCAGATCCAGGCCAGGACCGATATCGCTTTGGCCGGCTCGTTGTAGGACATGAGCCGCTGACCCAGATACCGCAGCCCGCCCGCGTCGATGGGCTCCCGGGTCAGAATGGCGCTGTCAACGCCCCGGTATTTCTCCGGCTGGATGATGTCGTCATAGGCTGTCCCGCCCGCGTCCACCGCCCCCTCGGCCGATACGAACAATGTCTTCCCGCCGCGGATTTGTATGCCCATCACCGTTACCCCGGTCTTGCGCCGCCAGTTCAGCTTGTGGACAAAGGTCTTGAAGGGTTCCAGGTCCCCGTCGGTGCCGGTATAGCTCAGCGCCAGCGTCTGTTTGTTGAGGACGGTTCTGAGTTTCTGCTGACAGGCAAAATCGGCGGTCATTAAGGCCATGGGAAAAACTTCGCCGTCGTCGGTCACAAAATCGGCGGTCAGATGGGTCTCCCCGTCGGCATTGACCATATCATGCGGCCGGATGATAAAGTTGGTCAGGCGGTGGGCCGATTCCCCTTTAGCCCGGTAATAGCGGCCTTTGGACTCGTATATCTCACCCCGGGTGTATACCTCATCGGTTACCTCGCAGGCATGAGAAACGGCCTCCTCCCCGTAGGTGGCGCCCCCGGCGTAGTGACACTCCTCCCACTTGGGCCGCATCAGCCCGCTTTGGCGGAACAGCCGGTCCATCTGTTCGGTATCCCTGCCCGTCCAGAAGGCCAGATTACAGCACAGGGCCATGTCGGCCTCCGACTGGCTGGGGTAATCGCCCTGCCACCGGCCCTCCCACAGCTTCTTAAACGCCCCGCCGTTGGCCGCGGCGAAGGCCAGCCTGAGCAGCTCTTCGTCCCCGAGTGACGGCGTCTTCGCGCTCGCTTTTTTGGGCTTCTTGGGCGCGGCGATATAGCGCTCGTGAATGCGTTTCAGGGTGTTTTCATCCTCGGCTATGCTGTCGTCCGCGCCCCCGAGTTTGTTCCCGGTCATGGTAAAATACCGCGCCCTGTCATACATCTCCACCCCGGTCTTTGTGTTCTTGCTGCCCCTGCCGGGGAGGGCGCCTTTATAAAACACATGCACCCCGGTGCCCGACGGCGAGAACTCGGCGTATGTAGCCGCCATGGACA
>JAQVWU010000404.1 GCA_028709565.1 Eubacteriales bacterium | reverse complement strand
CGGGAAATATACGGTTTTACGGAATTTAATCACATGACAGACGCCTGCCGTCAGCTGATATTAAGCGGCTATAAGGGCGGCAGCAGCATATGGGCTGACGAAGCGATTTTTCGATATTATCTGGCGTTGGAAAAAACACAGGGAGAGCAATATTTGTTTCTTGATGAATACGGAACAAAGCATTTCTCGGACGCGGCATTTACATATATAAAAGAACACTGCCGCTGTATTTGCGAAAACAAAGCTGCCGAAAGGATGGCGGCGCTCGTTTAAAACATGATATAAACATTAAGGAATAATTATGAATCTGACTGAACTTGAAAACAGCTGCCGGGACTGCAAACGCTGCGAACTTCACAGGTATAAAACGAACACCGTTTTCGGGGAAGGGCCGGCGGACGCCAAACTGATGTTTGTCGGCGAAGCTCCCGGCGAGCAGGAGGACCTGAGCGGCATACCCTTTGTGGGAAGGGCCGGTAAACTGTTTGACAAATATCTTTTTGCCGTTGATATCGACCGCAGTGATGTGTATATAGCCAACATGTTAAAATGCCGTCCGCCGAAAAACCGCGACCCGCTGCCGGGTGAGCAGAATGTGTGTATCGGATGGCTCCGCGAGCAGGTGAAAATAATCCGTCCGAGGCTTATCGTCTGCCTCGGGCGGATATCGGCTATGAGGATGATCAAACCGGATATAATGGTAACGCGGGAACACGGTGTATGGTTTACAAAAGGCGCCTTTGAGATGTGCGCGGTTTACCACCCGTCGCTGCTGCTGCGTGACCCCCGCAAACGGGAGGACATGCTTATGGACATGAAGTCGGTAAAAGCAAAACTCGACGAGGTTACAGCCTCGGAAAACGAATAAGATACAGGAAATTATACATAATGGAGATTGATACAAGGGTGGTGACAGAAACCGTCGCCACTATGTTTTTGGTTATATGCGTCGGATATGCCGCGCGCAAATTGAATTTTCTCAATGAATCGTTTCAAAAAAAGCTTTCGGATTTGATAATATGCGTCGCCCAGCCCTTTCTCATCATCAATTCCATAATGAATATCGAATACTCGGATGAAAAACTAAAAGAGGGCGTTTTCATCCTGTTGATTGGCGTCGGCGTGCACGCGGTCACGGCGCTCATCGCCTTTATCGCCGCCCGCGGTTATAAGGACAAAGACGAAAGGGCCATTACCGAATTCGGCATACTGTTCGCCAACTGCGGTTTTCTCGGCATACCGGTGCTCAGGGCGCTGTTCGGCGATACCGGCGGTTTCTGGGCGGCTTTTTATATAATTGTCTTTAATATCGTACAGTGGACCTACGGCATGACCGTTTTGGGCAGAGGCCGGGGCGATATTAAAATCAACCTCAAAAGCATGCTGGTCAATTACGGAACCATACCGTGCTTTATAGGTATCGCACTGTTTGTGCTGCGCGTCCGACTGCCGTCGCCGGTTATGGGCGCGTCCTATTATATCGGTTCATTATGCACCCCTGTTTCAATGCTGATTGTCGGCGGAACAATCGCTACAATCCCCCCTAAAAAACTGATTTCCGATAAAAAAATCTATTACATGGGCGCCGTTAAGCTGCTGCTGGTTCCGTCGGTCGTTATCATATTATCTAAACTGATCGGTCTGTCGGGTGAAATGATTATGTTCGCGGCTGTTATGAGCGCGCTGCCGACCGCGGCGAATGTCGTTATGTTCGGCGAACGGCATAATATAGCGCCGGGATACGCGTCCCACGCGGTGGGTTTTATCACGCTGCTGTCGGCAGTCACCATACCGGTCATCATGAAGTTTGCCGAATATATTATTTTATTATAAATATAAACACCCTGCAGAAAACACAGGGTGTTTATAAATTAATCAAATAAAAGATCAATAGGCTTTTGCCCAGTAAACCATATGCTTTGCCGGTTCGCCGCAGCATACGCAGCTGTCCGATAATTGAACCTGATCGAAGTGAATGCAGCGGGACCCGACACCGGTAAGTTCCTTCACTCTGTCTTCACATGCCTCATCCCCGCACCACATGGCGCGGACATAGCCGTCCCCTTTTTCGGCAAGCACCGATATGATCTCGTCGGTGGTCACGCAGTCATATGTGCGCGCCTCCCGGTTGGCCAGCGCTTTATTATATAAACCGTCGCGGACCGCCTGAAGCTTCTCGGTCACGGCCTTTTCAAGCGCATCGATCGATACCACCGTCTTTGACCTGTCATGACGCGTGACCAGCACGCATTCGTTCTTTTCCATATCGCGCGGTCCTATTTCCAGGCGAACGGGAACACCCTTCATTTCATACTCGGCGAATTTCCAGCCCGCGCTGTTGTCGCTGACGTCGGTCTTTACGCGGAAGAGTTTTTCAAGCCGGGTTTTTAATTCGCCGGCTTTTTCGAGCACACCCGGTTTATGAGCCGCTATCGGTATGATTATAAGCTGGACGGGAGCGACGGCAGGGGGCAGCACCAGCCCGTTGTCATCGCCGTGGGTCATTATTATGCCGCCCATCATACGTGTCGATGTCCCCCACGAGGTCTGATGGGGATAGACGAGCTTGTTTTCTTTATCGGTATACTGAATGTCAAAGGCCCGCGCGAAACCGTCCCCGAAATAGTGGGAGGTACCGGCCTGCAGTGACTTGCCGTCATGCATGAGCGCCTCAATGGCGTATGTGGCGACCGCCCCCGCAAATTTATCGCTTTCCGTCTTTATACCGCGTATAACCGGAATGGCCAGTTCGTGCTCGTGGAAATCCGCGTATACATTGAGCATACGGATGGTTTCCTCCCGGGCCTCTTCGGCCGTGGCGTGCATGGTATGACCCTCCTGCCATAAAAATTCACGTGTGCGCAGGAACGGGCGGGTGGTGTTTTACCACCGTACCACCGAGCACCACTGATTGTATAATTTGGGCAGGTCTCTCCAG
>JAQVWU010000403.1 GCA_028709565.1 Eubacteriales bacterium | reverse complement strand
CGTGCACGATTTTAAGCTTCTCATTCAAAAAAACCTTGCACTAATTATATCATGTTTTACTCAGTTTTGCAAGTGAATTAACTACTTTTCTATAACTTTTAATATGTTTCAGTTAACCCTAATTATTAATAAAATTCAATAAGAATTTAAATTATATGCCGTAATATTCCGAATTATTTTATACGGCGCTCTTTATTCCTTCTTTTTTTCCGGATTCTGTTCATTAAATATACCGAACATGCCGATAAAATTTTTCATCACCAGGGTGACCAGTTTGCTTTTGTGATAGACGACAAAATGGTTTCTGAGAAATTCGGCGTCTTCGACCTCAATTTCCGTCAGGCTGCCCTCCGCCAGTTCCCGCCGGACCGCCCGGCGTGACAACACCGTAATCCCCAGTCCCAGCTTCGCGGCGTTTATCAGCGCGGCGGAACTGATACTCTCAAGGACGGGTGAAACCGTATAACCCGCCATGTCGAATATCTGGTCCACCGATTGTCTGGTGCCGCTGCCCTGTTCGCGCAGCAGCAGCCGGCACGCAGCGAGTTCTTCCACGGTCAGCTTTTCCCCGGCGATATAACCGGGCGCGCATAATACAGGCATGCTCTCCCTGAACAATACCCTGGATATAAAATAAGGTGAAACGCTTATATTGTCGACCAGGGCAAGGTCGATATCGTTTTTTAACAGCAGGCTTTCAATCTGCTTTGAATTTTCTATAATCGCCGTCACGTTGACCTTGGGATATAATTCACGGTACTCTTTTATCACACCGGGCAGCAGCGTTTCTCCGATTGTCACATTCGCCCCGACCCTGAGGGAGGACAGCGCGTCCGAGTCCTTGAGGGTGTTTACCGATTCATTGAACTGCGAAATTATGGTGTCGGCGTATCCCAGAAGGCGGCTGCCGGCGTCGGTGATATACAGCCTGCGGTTCATGCGCTCAAAGAGTTTGACTCCGTAAAAGTATTCGAGCTCCCTGACAACCAGACTGACCGAGGGCTGCGCCATATTCAGCCTGTCGGCGGCTCCCGTGATACTGTTTTCTTTACACACGGCTGCGAAAATCTGCAGATGACGAAGGGTCATGGTTTTTTGCTCCTTGTATTCACTATGTAAACAATTATTTTTTTTGCCGATTGCGTTCAGGTCATGGGCACGGGTGCGTAATACGCGTCCTCCCCTGCCAGAATGAACAGGTCCGCCGTATCCCGGGGCCGATTGCCGGCTCTTGGCCCGGCCAGGCAAAAGGCCGACGGCGGGAGGGGCAGCTCAACGGGGACGGCATCCCCGGGATTGTCCGGTCCGGCGCGGTAATAGCCGTCCGGACGCCGGGCATGAGCGGGTGAATTCCGTTTGCTGTACAGCACCGCCATACTGCCGTCGGTACGCTCCTGAAATGACGCGCAGTATTCCGTTGAGATGAACGCACCGTCCGCCCCTTCCGCGTCCCGGTCAAGCAGCGCCCGGCGGATGACACTGCCGTCTTTCACCGACGCATATTCCAGCGCAGAATCAAATCCCACGCCGGGGAAGAACCTGTCCCGCATGAAGGGGTGCCAGATACGCCGGGTGGTATACAGCACATGGCAGACACCGTCCGCGTCCGCATGGATGTCCTGGGGAAACACATGCCCGCAGGTTTCGTCCCGGCTGGCGATACATACGCTGTCGGTAAACCGGCCCCGGGTGATATCGTCACAGCTTTTATACAGCAGCATACGGAAATCATAGTCCCATTGGCGCCGCGTATGCCGTAATTTATAGTCAGCCCATTCCGTGTTGGGTTCCTGTATATCACTCACCCCGGCGATATGTACCTGCCTGTTCCGCAGTGAGACAGGGGCGTAACAGGTCCGCACCGGGAAGGTCAGGCGTCCGCCGCTCCGATAATTGCCCCCGGTGTCCCGGTATGTCCAGGCGAATGCCCCCTGACCGTTTTCCACAAACTGATTCACGAGAATCATTTCACCGGTATCCCGGTCAATGGCGCTGCTCCGGTAGGAATGCTCCGTAAAAGCAAAATCCTCGCTCCACCGGGGAATATCCCGCGCCGGTGACCGATACCCGGTTTCGGGACAAAAGATCAGTATTTCCGGCCGGGACACGTCACCCCGCCGGGGACCGTCATACCGGGGCTGCCCCGTCATGGGATTGGCGGTCATCACAAGATTCCCGCCGGGGGTGACCATGAGAGGCATGGGCTCCCGCGTGAAACGGGTCCGGTCGTGATACATCCGCTCAAAAGGGGCGTCTCCGCGCTTTACATACAGCGCCGGGGAAACACGGCTCAGATTAGTTACTCCGGGATTGAGCACGGGCAGCGAAACGACGACATCCCCGCCGACGCGGGCGATAATACCGGATGCCCGGCCCCACAAAGGGCCTGCGCCGTTATCCCAGGGGGGCACACGGGCTATTTTTTCCACTTTTTTGCTCCTCCTTTACGATCTATGCGATACATAACTTTTTCGTTATGTATCGCATATCAACATAATGATTGAATTATGTTATTATCTGTGATATAATAAATATAACAAATATAACAGACACAATAATTATATCATATTTTTAATATTTATCAACAGGAGGCGATGTTTTTTTTGCATGACAACAAATACATAAACCAAACGGCAGTGATGCCCGGCGCGGTCAGGCTGTTTCTTTCTTTTTTCAAAATCGGCGCCACCACCTTCGGCAGCGGTCTAACCATGATCCCCGCCGTCAAAAAAGAAGCGGTCAGACAGGGCTGGATGGATGAGCGGGAGGTGGCCGATGTTTTCGCCGTATCCGAATCACTGCCGGGTTCCGTTGCCGTCAACTGCGCCGTTATGACAGGCTACAGGGTCGCGGGTATGTCCGGCGCTTTTTTTGCGGCGCTGGGTGTGGTACTGGCCTCGTTTTGCGTCATTTACGTCCTGTCCTTTTTTCTCGGAAAAATCGAACAATTTACCATT
>JAQVWU010000045.1 GCA_028709565.1 Eubacteriales bacterium | reverse complement strand
TGACAGAGGAAACGGCGGCGCCTGAACTGAAACCTGACCTGCCCGACCTTGACCTTGAGGGACGCAACTTTCGCTATCTGGTGAAAATGGAGGGTACCGAATCGGGCCGATGGACTGCCCTTGACATTTATGTCGAAGAAGAGACAGGCGAGGCGGTGAACGATTCGGTATACAGGCGCAACAGGCTTGTTGAGGACCGGTTTAACACCAATATCGTTCAGACCCTCATGAACATGGGCGGTCAGTATTCATATTCCATGCACGCAGCGATTTCAAAGCTTGCCTACGCGGGCGATGATTCATATGACGCCGTCATGCCGACCATTCAGGACTGCGCCTATCTCGCGCGCGACGGCATACTCTATGACCTCAACGCCCTGGAATATATAGACCTTGGCATGCCGTGGTGGAACGAGCGCTTTTATGAAGACACCGTTATAAAAAACCGCGCCTTTTACGCCAACGGCAGTATATCCGAAACCTTTATGCGCGCGGTTTACTGTCTGCTGTTCAACAAGCAGCTGATAACCGATTATTCAATCGATAACCCTTATGACGCCGTCATGAGCGGCAGCTGGACCATTGAGAAGCTCATGGAGATGTCCTCGGTCTTTGCCGGCGATATAAACGGCGACGGTGTCCTCGACGATTCGGACAACACGGGGCTTATCGTTTTAAACAACCAGATTGAGGCGCTGTACACCGCTTCGGGTCAAAAACTCGTCACCGTGGACAAAGAAGGCATGTTCACCTTTACCGGCAACAGCCCGTCCAGCTTTGAGGTCCTTGAGAAGATCTATAATCTCTACGAAGCGCGGGATGTAGTATTATGCGCAACCGATACCCGCCGCCGCGCGCCGGAAACGGGTGGATTGGGTCATGTCGAAGCCGCTGCCGCCGCCTTTGAAGCGGGACGCAATCTCTTCCTGCTCGGCACCATGAATAATGTGCCCGGCATGAGGAATATGGAAACCGATTTCGGCATTCTGCCCCTCCCCATGGCATCGGGAGGTCAGGACGATTATTACTCATATGTTCAGACATGGGCAGGCAGCGCAGTCGCCGTTATGATTACCGCCAAAGACGCGGAGGCGTCATCGGTGGTTATAGAGGAGATGGCATACCGCGCGATGGAGATTATGACGCCCGCCTATTATGAAATAACCCTGAAAACAAAATACGCCCGCGACGAGGAGTCACAGACAATGCTCGACATCATATACCGGGGGCGGTCCTGTGACCTCGGCAATTTGTTCAATATTGGCTCTCTCGTGTCGGGTATAACGTCAATGATCTATGAAAAACGCGAAAACAACTTTGCCTCGCTTATGGCAGGCAAGGAAGAGGCCATAAGCAAAACGCTTGCCGATATAACGGCTTTATACGGCGAAGCGTCCGGCTGAGTTTTACCACAAATAAACAACGGGAAGAAAGAGATTGACATAACAACCGATTTTTGAGCCCCGTGCTCATGCATGTCCGGCAAAAAATAAAAAGTCGTTTATCCGGTACAGCATTGGGTCCGATAAACGGCGGAACGGAGATTATCATAAATAACGTGATATTATTAACCGTATTTTTTTCTGCTGCGATTCTGATACTGACCGCCTGCGCCTCGGACACGACAATCACCGCTCAAACCACAATATTAGAAGAAACCGCGCCGGCGGAGGAAACGCAGCCCCAGCTGATTATTCCCGAAGCGGACCTGATGGGGGCGGATTATACCCTGCTTGTGCCGGCTTCGGTGGGCTGGGTAAACTCCCGCGACTTTATTTATGACGAAGGGCTCAAAGGCGAGCCCGTAAACGACGCCGTCCACGACAGAATTTTAAACGCTGAAGAAACCTTTAACTGTACCATTATCGGACTGCAGTCCTCATCCCTTATTGCCGACGCGAGAAGCGAGATTATGTCGGGCGGAAATCAGTATCAGGTTATCATGCCCGCCATGACCGAGGTGAAAACCCTTGCCGGCGAGGGATTGCTGCTGGATTTGCGCCGTATTGAAACGGTCAGGCTCAATCAACCCTGGTGGAGCCAGAACGCAAACGGAAACCTTTCCATAGGCGGCAGTCTTTATTTTACCCTGGGCGATATAAGCCTTATCGACAATGACGGCATCGCGGCGATCGGCTTCAACAAATCACTCATCGAAGACAATAATCTGGAACCGCCTTATGCGATGGCATATGACGGCACATGGACCATGGAACGCATGTATGACATGTGTAAGGGGCTTAACCGGGATCTCAACGGCGACGGCAAGCTGGACGGCAGCGATCAATACGGCTTTGTCACCGACCACGCGAATATAGTGGCCTTTATCTACGCTTCCGGCGAGACCATTATCTCAAAGGACGAGAAGGATATGCCCTATCCGTCAATTTATAACGAACGCGTTTCGGCGGTTATAGACCTGATAACGGCATTTGCCAACGACGAAACCGCTTTCGGACAAACCTCCATATTCGGAGACCACGGAAAAGCCAATACCAACTTCATGAACAATCAAATGCTCTTCAGACTCTCGTCGATGTTCCGTTTTACCCAGATGCGTGCCATGGAGAGCGATTTCGGATTTTTGCCCATGCCGAAATACGAGGAGAGTCAGGAGAATTATCATCACAGTTATTCATATGCCAGTCCCGGCATTTCGCTTCCGATTACCCTTGATTTCCCCGCTGTAACAGGAGCGGTCCTCGAGGCGCTTGCTTATTGGGGCCGTTATACCGTCCTGCCGGCATATTATGAAATCAATCTGCAGACCAAGGTTGCGCGGGACGAGGATTCCGCCGGAATGCTCGACATCATATTCGATGCCGCCACCTTTGACCTCGGACTCATCTACAACTTCGGCGGCATAAGGGACATTTTTGAACCGTTTGTGAGATCAAACACAAACAACTTCGCGTCGGTTTACGCTTCGATTGAGCAAAAGATAAATACCGAGATTGACACGCTTATTGAAACCTTTGATAATCTGAAATAAGCGGCGATATATACTCATCATATTTTATCAAATTTCATTAAATTTCATCAAAAAGGGAGTACAATATGGCTTATTACAACAGAGAAGAACATGACGCAAGACGGAAAAAATTCGCGGACTATCTGCGCGGCAAAGACATTGACTTCGGACTCGTCTATTATGACGAAACCAATGTAGCCAACGGCTGGTATCTGACCGCCTGGTGCCCTCAGTTTGAGAACGGCTGCGTGCTTGTATCGTCGGACGGACAGGCAATGATTCTGGGCGGACCGGAAAGCGAACCTTTCGCGCGTCAGGAAAGCGCGATTGCCGAGACCCGCAATCTGCCCGTATTTATGGTACCCGACGAGGAATATCCGATGGCGGAAATCATCGGCTTTGACGACCTGTTCGCCGAACTCTCAACCGACGGCAGCATAAAACGAGTCGGCATTGTCGGCATGGATTCAATGCCCTTCGGTATCCATAATGCGATTGCCGAAGCCTTCCGGGATGTTGAGCTCATCGATATTACCGATGATTTCCTCGAATACCGCGTTGTAAAAAGCCCCTGGGAGACCGCGCAAATACAAAAGGCATTCGCGCTCGCCGACCTTTCATATGACGCGATGACGGCAAAAATCGCCCATGGCGTTTATGAATACGAGGTAGCGGCTGCAGGCGAAGCGGCGTCACGCTCCGCGGGCGCCGACAGCTTTGCCTTCCGCGCTATCGTCGGCAGCGGGACACGCGCAAACGCGGTGGTGCCCACGGCGTCAAACAAACGCATGCAGGCAGGGGAAACGGTTATGCTCGGTATTGCCCCGCGTTTCATGGGTTATACGGGCGTATTCGGTCATACCCTTCCGGTCAGCGGTACATATACCCCCGCCCAGGCCGACTCTGTCCGCCGCATGCAGGAGGTCATGATAATGACCCGCGATAATCTAAAACCCGGTATGACCGGCCGCGAACTGGATAAATTCGGGCGCGCACACTACGATAAGCACGGGTTGTCCTGCTATATAGTGTGCCCGTTTGCCCATACCATCGGCCTCATGGAGGCTGAAGCCCCCTTCTTCGGACCCAACAGCGACGTCGTCATCCTGCCCGGCATGGCGATATGTGTGGATGTCAGCTTCTTCGGACATCCCGAACTCAACGGCATGCGCATTGAGACCGGATACAGCATCACCGAAAAGGGCGCCGTACCCTTCTCTCCGAAAATAGAAAAAATACTGCTGAGCGATATATAAATAAAAAACGAACCGAAAGGAACAGGTATAATACCATGAACACTGAACAGGGCAAGAAAAATTGGGTTTTCTGCGACGGGGACCTTCCCCCCAAAACCGGCGGTCCGATGGATGCCCACGAATCGCTGATGATTCTAAATCTCAATGATGCGGACGCCGAGATAAAGGTCACCGTTTTATTCGAGGATAAAGACCCGGTCGAAAACATCACATTGAAGGTGGCGGCCAAACGCGTCAGATGCTTCCGTCTTGACGGTCCCATCGGAGATATCGATTACCAAATACCCTTCGGTCAATACGCACTCTCTCTGCGCTCCGATGTGCCCATCTTCGCCGTCTTCGGCAGACTGGACACCCGTCAGGCAAACCTTGCCTATTATACGGTACAGGGACATTCGTATTAAACGATAAAAGCACAAATCATGATTTTATTTACAAACCGGGATATAATAAAAGCACGCGCCTGAGCTGTTATCAAGTTAATATCAGGTCATTTAACATTTATTATTAAGCAGGTTATTAAATTGGAAAACACAAAAAAACCGTGGTATAAAGACAGTTTCATCAGAAATCTGACCGATATGCATATCCCTTCGGGGAATGACCGTCTGGCGCGCTTTGACCCCGCGGCTTATGCCGGCAATATAGCCCTGTCGGGCGCGACAACCGCTTATATCTATGCTTCAAACTGTCTCGGTCTGTGCTTCTATCCTACAAACACCGGAATTCGCCATTCGGAAGCGGAAAAACGCGACCTGTTTGGCGAGACGGTGGCAGCCTGCCGCGCGAAGGGGTTAAATGTGGTCGGATACCTCAACGCCTGGGGCAGTTTTGTCTGCGACGCGCATCCCGAATGGAGTGTTGTCGATTCAAACGGTGTCTCAATGAGAGACTCCTCGCGTTTCGGCAATCCCTGCGTAAACACCCCTTACCGCGGGTATTTCCTGAATATCGTGCGTGAGATGTGCTCGGCATATGACATTGACGGTTTATGGGTCGATATGGTAGGTATCTGGCAGCCCGTCTGCGCGTGCGAGGGCTGCCGCGCCGGGTATTTCGCTCAGACCTCACGGGACCTGCCCCGCGTCACAGACTGGCATGACCCGGCTTTTGTCGAATATATCCGCTTCAAAACCGATTCCGTAGCCTCCTTCGCGCGGGAGATTTCCGAGGCAGCCCGTTCGGTCAGACCGTCGATTTCGGTGGGTCTGCAGTGCGCCGGACTGCCGGTCGGATTGAATATCGGGCTGGGCGAACAGTATTATGAAGCCATGGACTACTGTGCCGGCGATTTCTACACCGGACGTGACGGCGTTAATGTCATAAGCCGTATACTGTATAAACTCACACCGCAGCTGCCCTTCGAATTTATGACCTCCCGCTGCTCTGACCTTTCCAGCCATACCATGAACAAGACCATACACGAACTGACACTGCAGGCCTTTGCCGCCTATCTGTACAACGGCAGTTTTCTGTTCATTGACGCCATAGACCCGGACGGCGGTATGAACCCCGATGTCTACCGTTCGGTATCAGAGATAGAGAAGGCACTGCGCCCCTTCATGCCGTACATCGATTACGGCGAAAAACCCCTGCGCGATATCGCGGTCTATATCAATTTTGATTCGTTTATGACTGCCGGCGACAACGGCAAGCCTGTGAACGCCATGTCATCGGGACAGCTGTTCAGCCGTCTGCAGACTCTGGCACGGTCGCTGTCCGAGGAGCATATGGATTATGACATTCTGAGCCGCCGCAACCTCGGCGAGCTGGCTAACTACCGGGTGATAATCCTGTCCTCGCCTGAAATGATGAGTGAGGAGGAGACGGCGGCGATACGGGAATATGTCGGGGAAGGCGGGCATATATATATCAGCGGCAGAACCTCGCTGCTGCGCTCCGACGGCACGCTGTGTGATAATTTTATGCTGTCCGATGTCATCGGCGCCGATTTTGACGGTTATATAGACGTAAAACCCAACTATATTCTGCCCCGATCTGAATACAGCGAACTCTTCGGCAGCTATAACCGGCAATATCCCCATATGCTGACCGAGGCGTGCTGCCGGGTAAAACCCCATGACGACGCGGTCACGGCGGCTGATATAGGTCTGCCCTTTTCGGACGCCGGCGATTTTAAAGCCTTTTCCTCCGCTATAAGCAATCCTCCGCATCGTGCCTCCGATTCACCCGCCCTGCTATTCCACAAATTCGGCGAAGGTGAGGTCATCTATTCCGCCGGACTGCCGGAAGCCGGGGGGCTGCGTGACAATCACAAACTGTTCACGGCTCTTGTGCGAAGGCTGCTGGGTGAAAAGCGATTTATCCTGGAGGCGCCGGAATTTGTCGATTATACCGTATATACCGGACCGAAACGCTATCGCATAGGTCTGCTCAGCTATCTTGAGACCGACCGGCCTGTTGAAATACACGGCATTGAATTCAGCCTGATGCTCAATCCCCTGGACGAAATCGAGAGTGTGGTTACCGCCGCCGAAACGCCCATCAGTTATAAGATGTCCGACAATGTGCTGCACGTCAGACTGAGCAGCCTTTCGGTATTCGAAATGATAATTGTAACGTTAAAATAAAGGCAAAAAAGTGCTGTATAAATATTGTCCCGACGAAAACTTTGAGGACCTGTCCAGCGGCAGGGTAATCATTCATAAATCGGGTTTTACCAATTTCCCCGTTCGCCTTGCTCAGGAGATTTTCCGCCGCTGCCTGGATTACACCGACTGCCGCAGGCTGACCGTTTACGACCCCTGCTGCGGTGGCGGATATCTGCTGACCGTGCTCGGATTTCTCAACCACTCAGAGATATCAAACCTCACAGGCTCAGATATCGACGAAAATGCCCTCAGCCTTGCCGCGGACAATCTGGCGCTGCTGGGTTCCGCGGGCATGAACCGAAGAATCGAACGTCTGAAGAAGCTTCAGTTAAGTCATGGCAAACAAAATTACGCCGATGCGATTGAAAGCGCCGGACGGCTGAAACTGATTGCCGATAAAACCGATATAAGCACAACAATCTTCAAAGCGGACGCCCTCGGCTATGATTATGCGGCGCTCGCATTCAAACCGGACATAATCATAACCGATGTTCCCTACGGCAAACTAGTTACCTGGCAGGGAGAGGGGTCCTTCCCGGACAATCTCATCCCCTGTCTGCGTCCGGAATCGGTGCTGGCTATAATCTCCGACAAATCCCAAAAGCTCAGCAGTGCCCGTTTCAAGCGGCTGGAAAAACATAATATCGGCAAAAGAAAGTTCGAAATTTTAAAGCTTGATACAGATTTTTGATTAAGACAAAACAAAACATAACGAAACGGCATAACCGAAAGCGGCTATACCGTTTTTTTTATTATAATTATCGTTTTATGAGTTGTTTTCCAGTATGGCGGCTATCATCTTTTCCAGATTTGCCTGGGCTGTAGGTTCAAGCTTGGCGTAGGTGGAGGCGAAATCGGTGCTTTTGGCGGTGAGCGGGTCGGTGAACGCGTGGAGCAATATACCGTTGAGCGAGTTGCTGTAGGCCAGGGGGAAGGTGGAACCGAAGTTGTCGTGTATGATATCGATCATGGTAGCGCTCAAGGAGTCGGTGATATATTTTACTTTCAGCGCGGTTTCGTAATAAACCGGCATGAGCATAACCGAGGTCTCCCGGTTGAGCACCTCAATCACCGTGGTGACAAAATCGTTGTCCAGACTGGTTATCGGAATGACCCCCATCTCGGTGGTATCGTGTATACTCGTGGTGTATTTATCCGATTCGAAGGGCTTCGGATAGGGGATTACACCGATTTCAAAGTTGGTGATGTCCCGCATCCTTTCCAGATCTCCCAGCCGGTTATAGCCGACAATGACGGTCAGTTCCGAACCAAACAGATTACGCAGTCCCTGGGTTATGTCGGCGGAGGCGGATATTGAGGTAAGGGTGCCGATGTTCCAGAAGATCTTGTTGAGTGCCTCAAGATAGGAAACCGAATACTCGTTATTGAAGGCAAATTCGGGCATACCGGAAGAGCGGTCGATAAATTGAATGCCGCTGGATCCTATAAATGGTATAACCGAACCCCATGTGCCCTGAACGGTGAAACCGAACTGATCGCCTTCGTTCGGCTTTCCGTCGCCGTTAATATCGACATATGTCTCCTCGATTATAGCGGTCATGCTTTCATAGGTCCATTTACCGTCAAGCACCAGTTCGTATATGTATTCGGGGCTGCCGTAAAATGATTCTATGATATTTTCATTGTAAAAGAGGGCGTGGCAGGAACCGATGACATCCATAAAATAGTCGCCGGCCATAAGATAGGCCATGCCCGGGATTATCTGCAGGTCCTCCATCGCGGCGGCATACCAGTAATTTTTAGTATAATCGAAATTTTCGGCATTCGCGATATTGACAAACATGTTTTCGTCGGTCAGCGCGCCCAGCGCAAGCACGTCGTTAATCATGACGTCATAATCATCTGAAGCCGCCATTACCATTTTACGTATTTCCGCTTCGGCATTCGAATAGGTCAGATTGGCCTGGGTAAAGACGAAATTGATGTTGAGCAATTCCCTGACCGCCATGTTGCGGTTAAATACCGCGTCATTCACGACCTCCCCGTTGAGCTCGCCGGTGCCCTCAATCATCATGTTTGCGTTGGTGGCGTCGGTGGCGTCGGCGCTGGTGTAGACGCGGAAATCGCGCCCCTCGAAATTCACACCGTCAAAACGGGTATCGCGGGTTTCTTCGGTTTCGGTCGCGGCTGTGGTGCCGTCCGCTATATTGTCTCCTACTGCGTCCTGATCCGAACAGGAGACGGCTGCTATAATAAAGAGCGCGGCAAAGAGCAGTGAAAGTATGCGTGATATATACCGGTTCATGATAATTCCCTCCGAAAATCAATTATTTAATAACCGTCATGCATTGTTTTCCAGGATAGCGTTAATCATTTTTTCAAGATTGGCCAGCGCTGTCGGTTCAAGTTTAGCGTAGGTTGAGGCAAAATCGGTATTCTTGGCGGTGAGCGGGTCGGAGAAGGAGTGGAGCATTATGCCGTTGAGCGAGTTGTCATATGCCAGCGGGAAGGTTGAGCCGAAGCTGTCATGGATTAAATCGATCATGGTCGCGCTCATGGAGTCGGTGATATATTTTACCTTGAGGGCGGTTTCGTAATAGACCGGCATGAGCATAACCGAGGTCTCCCGGTTGAGCACCTCAATCACCGCGGTCACAAAGTCGTTGTCCAGACTGGTTATCGGTATGACACCCATCTCGGTGGTATCGTGTATGCTGGTGGTATAATCGTCCGACTCGAACAGTTTCGGATAGGGGATTACCCCGATTTCGAAGTTGGTTATATCCCGCATCTTCTCCAGGTTGCCCAGACGGTTATAACCGACGATGACCGTCAGTTCCGAACCGAACATGTTGCGCAGACCCAGAGCCATATCGGCGCTGTCCTTGATTGAGGTAATGGTGCCGTAGCTCCAGAAAAGATCGTTGAGTTCTTCAAGATATGTAACCGAACGTTCGTTATTGAAGGAAAACTCGGGTATGCCGGAGGACCGGTCGATGAACTTTATGCCGCTTGAGCCTATAAAGGGTATGGCGCAGCCCCATGTGCCGTGAACTGCGAAGCCGAACTGGTCCCCTTCGTTTGGCTTCCCGTCGCCGTTGAGGTCCACATAGGTTTCTTCAATCAGAGCGGTCATGTTTTCATAGGTCCATTTGCCGTCGAGCACCAGTTCGTATATATGCTCGGGACTGCCGTAATTGGCTTCGATAATTTTTTTATTGTAAAACAGAGCGTGGCAGGAGGCAATGACGTCCATAAAATAGTCGCCCGCCATCAGATAGGCCATGCCGGGGATTATCTGCAGGTCCTCCATCGCGGCGGCGTACCAGTAGTTTTTCGTATAATCGAAATTATCGGCCTTCGCGATATTGATGAACATATTTTCGTCGGTCAGCGCGGCAAAGGAACGCACGTCGTTAATCATCAGGTCGTAATCGTCGGAAGCGGACATGACCATCTTGCGTACTTCAGCTTCGGCATTGTCATAAGTCAGATTGGCCTGGGTAAAGACGTATACAATGTTGAGCAGCTCCGATACGGTTAAATTGCGGTTGAACACCGCGTCGTTTACGACATCGCCGTTGAGTTCACCGCTGCCCTCAATCATCTGGTTGGCGTTGGTGGCGTCGGTGGAATCGGCGCTGGTGTAGACGCGGAAACTGCGTCCTTCGAAATTCACACCGTCAAAACGAGTATCCCGGACTTCTCCGGTTTCCTCGGTTATTCCGGCTAAAGTGGCATCAGGTTTTTTTTCTGTTCCGCCGGACTGTTCCGAGCATGAAACGGCAGAAATAATAAAAAGCGCGGCAAAAAGCAGTGACATGGTCCGCAGGATGTTCCGATTCATAGTAATCTCCTTAAGAAAAGTAAAATAATAATAAAAAATAACGGAATGTACCGAATATGACTCCGATTGTTCATTGAAGGTCAATGCCTATTGACATGATTATAATATTATTTCTAATAATATAATATTATTTTACTATAATATTTACAAAATGTCAATGTAATTTTATCATATTTATGCCATCTATTTTACGTCAAGTTGCATAAACGATTCGGTTGCATTCGTAAAGATTTTTACTTTAATATATCTAACACATTCAAGCCGCGCGTCATATATTAGTGTAGGGAAACATTTTTTCCCTTGAATATTGTGTTTGGGAGAACATTTAAATGAATAACCTGTACAATGGTCAAATACCCTTAAATATGCTGCCGGTCGGTAAAAAAGCGGTGGTCACATCCCTCACCTCCGACGGTGTAAACAGACGGCGTATGCTCGACCTCGGCATAATCGACGGCACCGAGATTGAACCTCTGTATAAAAACCCCTCCGGCAATCCGGTAGCGTATCTGATAAGAGGAGCCGTCATAGCTCTGCGGTCGGATGCTTCGGAACGGATATTGGTATCAATACTCTGATTAGATTTGACGGGAGGATTACCGATGGGATTAACAGGCAGGTCAACGGGAGCCGGATTATTAAATTGCCGCGGCATACATACACAAAATGAATCTGAACAGTTAATCGTAGCCCTTGCTGGCAATCCCAATGTGGGCAAAAGCACGCTTTTCAACGGTCTTACCGGGTTAAATCAACATACCGGCAACTGGCCGGGCAAAACGGTCACCGGCGCCCGGGGTATTTGCCGGCATAAAGACAAAAGTTATGTCATGGTCGATATTCCCGGTACCTATTCGCTCATGGCTAATTCCGCCGAGGAGGAAGTCGCCCGTGATTTTATATGTTTCGGACGGCCCGATGTCACGGTGATTGTTGCCGACGCTACCTGTCTGGAGCGCAATCTTAATCTGGCGCTCCAGACAACAGAGGTCACCGGCAGGGTCGTGCTGTGCGTGAATCTGATGGATGAAGCAAAAAAAAAGAAGATATCGATTGATCTGGAGCTGCTTTCCCGCCGGCTGGGCATACCGGCAGTGGGTACCAGTGCCCGCAGCAAAAAAGGACTGGACGCGCTGATGGAAGCGATTGCCGCCCTTGCCGAAGAACCGCCCGCCGACAAACGGCTGCGTATAACCTACGGCGATGAAATCGAAGCGGCGGTTTCCCTGTTAAAGCCTGCCGTCGCTGACGCGCTGCCCGAGCATATAGACAGCCGCTGGGTTTCGCTCAGACTGCTGGAAGGGGACGTGAAACTGCTAGCTTCGCTCAGCAGCCATCTTAGCCGTGATCTCACAGTGGACCCCGGTATCAGTCAAAAGCTGGAGGAAGCCGGCGCATTGCTGAATCATACCGATATCGGGCGTGACAATCTGAGGGATATGATGGTAACCCGGATTGTAAAAACCTGCGAATCCGTCGCCCGAGAGGTTGTTACGGTAAAGAAAGAAGGATATGCAGAACGGGACCACAGGATTGACAGGTTTCTGACCTAAGATCTATTTTTTGATTCCCGGATGGTCAGGCAATAGTCCTCATCAGAATTTTAGCCTTTTGCGAGAGCACTTGGAAGAAATTCCCGGAATTAAAGTTGAGATCGCTGAATATCTGGAAGTTAGT
>JAQVWU010000402.1 GCA_028709565.1 Eubacteriales bacterium | reverse complement strand
TAATTTCTCTGACCTCACCGGCGCCGAGTTTGATTACCGCGGGCTCATAGGCATCCGAATAACGTTGAGATTGCCCGTATCCCTGCGCACATCGCTCAGGGTAACCGAGGCGTCTTTGAACGGGCGGGCGTTCTCCTTTATGAAAGCGGGGAACCCGGATTCCGGCTCGTCGCTCTCATATGCCAGACCGATATCCCCGACCTTAAAATATGTATAATCATCGCCGGTCATGGTCGCGGAAAGCTCGTAGGTCATATCGGTATCCGATATGTTTTCGGCATAAAACGTAACCGCAAACGAAGTTTTTAACCCCTCACCCAGTGAAAGCTTGCCCCGTCCCCGGGCATCATACAGCCTTGCGCCGGCGTTTAATACGCTCATCAGATTTTCAACCGCCCCCGCGCCCTGCGCTCTGGGCGAAAATTCAACCCCCGACTCATCCTTTATCGGAGACGCGGCGTTCATGAGGGCTAGTTTGAGCGCTTCGGAGTTATAATCCATACCCCTGCTCTTAAGATAACCGGAAAGCGCGGCAATCCGGGCGGTAATCTCGGCTGCCGCATACAGTGAATCGCTGCCTGTCGATTCTTTTAATGCCCCGTCAAACAATATTATATCGCGGGATCCGCCTTCGGCCGTCAGTTCCGGCTTAATCTCAAGGGAAGGGGTAACGCCCCGTGATGAAAACGCCGACATTCTGCCGCCGTCGGGATTGGGAAAGCGGCTTGTTTCGCCCTCTTTTATATAGACATGGCGGTCCGTTTCGGCAAGCATGGCCATCCCGCTTTCATATGATATAAACACCGCGGGTATTGCCGCCCCCTCAAGCGCCATTAAAACGCCGGCATCGTTGTTTTCGATGTTGTCATATATAATAACCCCGGCCGCGCCGCCGCCGGCCGCGTTGTTGACCTTTTCGACAAATGTCAGTTCGCCCCGCCGGATGAGCGCGATCTTTCCGTTCAGTTCTCCCGCCGCCGCGCAGTCTTCCGGTGTGCCGGTGCCGCCGACAGGGACATATTCAAAGGTCATATCATTAAAAAACGTTGTAAAAGTATATGGACCCGCGATACCGTAATCGGCGTTTGTATCGCTGAACGCTGTTTTCCCGTTTTGCCCGAAGGAGATACAGGGGACGCTGTAGGTTTTGGATTCCCGGCTGCCGACCGATAAAACCGAGGACACCGATGACGGAGCGGATACCGTTCCGTAATCAGGTTTGTCCGCCGGTATATGCGTGATTCCGTAATAACTTTGATAAATGCCGTAGGCGCCCGCTCTGCCGTTGTTTCCCGCAGAGCAGACAACCGGTATACCCCGCCCGTCCGCCTCGGCAATAAGCGCGGCAATATCCCCCTCCAGCTCCGAGCCGTCGTCAGTTCCCGCATATTCATCAATATCCAGTAGAATTACCGATACGCCGAGCAAAAACGCGTCGCTCATCGCCGCGCATACCGCCTCCGAATCGACCGCGCCCCCGTCGTCATACACCTTCATAAGTACAAGCTGAGCGGCGGGCACTATTGACACGATTATACCGCACAACGTGGTGCCTGTACTATCGGGCGCCGCGATGTCGGTATCCCCTCCGGCATAATCATAGACGTAAGGGAAGCGGGCGTTTCTGTAAATGCCCCTGCCTTCAAGCCCCGGAATCGGCCCGGTCAGCGGTCCCGTGATTCCGGCCGCCGAAAAATGACCGTCGTCCGTTCCGGCAAAGCCTCCGCTCAGAACGGCTATAACCGTTTCGCTGCCGTCAAACGACGCTTTCACCTCAGGCTCGGTTCCGAACGAGGGCAGTGACATAATCTGCACGAGTATAAATGTCGCGGTAATCAACGCGCAAAGTCTTTTATGCTTTATCATAAATATTGTCCTCAGTCCCTTACTTCCAGTTCGTCGAGTGTCAGCCGCAGTGTTCTTACATTCATAGCAAAGTCAGCGATATCAAAATATATATATGCCTCGTCTTTGACACCGGTTATATCAAATTTCAGCGATATTTCCGGTACCGCGTCACGGGCTGCCGGCTTGTACGGTTCGGCCGCGTCTCCTCCGGATGTATAGGGTCCGGCAAACTGTATATGCATATTATCGCTTACCGTCGTGTTGAGCCAGAGTTTGTCCTCCGAACGTGTCAGATACGCCTCTTTGAGTACCGGGTCGACCGTATCCACCGCAAAACCCATAGACCATGAGCCCATGCCCTGCCCGGCTTCGGTTTGCGTATACACGGTCAGCCTGTACCTGCCGTCGGGCATGGAATATCCGGCATTGTTAATGTCGCTCCCGCTCCATAAATAGTGCAGGCTGAGATAATTCACATCCCCCGACTCCTCGTTATGGTAGGATTTTACCGCATGTCCCAGCTCCGGTTCGTCCAGCACCGTCTCGCCGTCTTCAGATTCTATAACAATCCCCATATCGGCAATATTTCGCAGAGGGGTGAGAGCCAGGGCTATATAGTCGCCGTGTCCGTCTGAGTCGGGTGAAATCGCAATAACCGATTCACACACGGTATCCGATTCCAGGAACATATTGCAACCCAGATTATATATATAATTATCTGAACCGACCAGCGCATAGGAAAATGCCTTCTGTGTGTAGAAACAATCGTCCTCCGAATTTACCCTGCCGTCAAATACCGGAGGGGCGCTCCAGTCTCCGCAGAAACCGGCATACGGAACGGAAAAAACTCCGTTCTCAGCCGTCAGCCATACATAGCCTTCGACAAAAAAACCGTTCTTAAATATGTTATTGTAGCGCGTATAGCTGCCCCTGTCGATTTCAACGTTAACCCTGACCGTAACATAAGAATTGGCCGCAACGGTTACCGTTTCGTATGCCGCGCTCTTGTGTTTGTTGATATCCCTGTCGCTGCCGCCGATTTTTATAACGGCGCGTCTGAATGCCCTGCTCGAACCGGTTATAAAATATTCCCCTCCGTATACACGGTCGGACGGGTCGAGGCGT
>JAQVWU010000044.1:7157-12381 GCA_028709565.1 Eubacteriales bacterium | reverse complement strand
CAAGGAAGCATTTATAATATTAAAACCCTCGTCAAGAAGATCGGGTGTGTAGTGATAATAATTTTCCCATGAAATCACAACGACATCCCGTGAAATCTTTTCCGCGCCCTCTTTCGGAAATCCTTCCCATACTATAGGCGTGCGGCCGCGGGCCAATACCGTGTTTGTTATGTTTACAATAAAATCGGTATACAGCGCCTTAACCGAGACGATGCCCTCCCTTTCCATATACGCGCGGCAATCGGAGCAGTCATTCCATGCCTCAATAGACGCTTCATCGCCGCCGATATGGATATACGGAGAAAACGGGAACATTTCGCATATCTCGCCTATGGTCTTGTCTAAATCAGAAAAAACTCCGCTCTTGCCCGCGCATATGATGTTTCTACCGGTCTGTCCCTCACAAGCGAAAAGTTCGGGGTACGCGTCCACCATCGCGCTGGAATGTCCGGGCGCCTCAATTTCCGGTATCAGGATTATATTGCGCGCCTTCGCGTATGCTACAAGATGCCCTATCTGTTCCGGTGTATAATGCCTGCCTTCGGTAGGCTGTTTGGGAAACAGGACCGACGGCAGGGTATAACTCTGACTGTCGATAAAATGAAGATGAAGATAATTCGCTTTGTTTAAAAAGCACAGGTCCACATAATCGAGTATGTTTTCAAAGGTATGCCATTGCCTCGCCAGGTCTACCATCAGTGTCCTGAAGCCGCAATCGGGGTAATCGACGATTTCGGTCACCGGAAGGACGATTTTGCCGTCTTTCGCGGTAATTATCTGCAGCAGGGTCGACAGCGCGTAGCCTATACCTGACAGATCGCAGGCAAACAGCCGAACACGCTCCCCCGAGTCAAGCCGATAATGACCTTTTTCCATACGGTGATCAAATATCAGTTCAACCCCGCCCGGTTGGTTTTCGAATACTATGCCGTAAGCCTTTTCGGCATAACCGGCGAAGGCGCCGCGGATATCATACCAGTCCGGTTTGCCGGTAAAAACATAAGGCATTATTTCCGTTTCGGCAAAATCGCCCTCCTCGTTTGCACCGTATATCTCTTTCGGTGTAGGCAGCACATACAGGTTTGTGAGTTTCATATATTGTAATTCCTTTCTTCGAGTTTACGGTTTTACTGTTTTACTGATAAATATGATTTAAAATAAATATCGTATTAAAAATACGGTAAGCTTTTTAAGGACATCCTCAATGGGTGGGTCAAGCTCACCGTCCACGGGGCGAAACTTATGGTCGGCATTCTGTACGGGTACATATGTAATATTCATTTTATGCTTTTTTGCCGCTTCGTAAAAGCTCTCCGCCTGCAAAAACGGGACAATATTGTCTTTTGTGCCGTGAGCCAGAAAAATTGGACACGCGTCCGGACTGACATGGTTGATCGGTGACGCTTCCGCATACAGTTCCCGTTTCTCCCCGGCGCTGCCGCCGAACAGATTCAACAAAAGCCGGTCAACCTCGGCGCGTTCCTCCTCATTATAACCCTGCAGATTTAAAAAATCGGTAGGCCCGCAAAGACTGACGGCGCATTTGATGGGCAGCGACCCGCCTGCCGAATAATTTTCGCCCGCCAGCGCAAGCAGCAAAGCCAGCTGTCCGCCGGCTGACGCTCCCATAACGCAAAAACGTTTGTTGTCGATACCGTATTCTCCCGCGTTTATGTCCATAAAACGGATGGAATCTGCGCAATCCTCGATATGCGCGGGAAATATGGTTGTATTGTCGGTAAGCCGGTATTCCACGCCGATAACCGCCACACCCAAACTCAGCAGCGCTCCCGCTTCTCCGTCTTTATCCAGTTCCTTGCTGCCGCTGTCCCAGGACCCGCCGTGGAACATAAATACTGCCGGCGCGGCCGTAAAAATCTTTTTGCGGGGCATGTAAATATCCAGCTTCAGCTCTCTGCCGTCAATTGTTTTATAAACGATATCCCTCAAAACATAATCCTGTTCGGTGCCGTTTATAATATCTGATATGCTTAGCTTTAATTTAAATATGAGCGCCGCGGCGGCAATTGCCGATACCGCTATAAGTATGGCAAAGACAAGAGCGATAACTTTAAGAAATTTCCGCATAGCATCCGCTCCTAAATATAAAATTTTAGAAAGGGCATCGCATCATAATATAAATTATAAACGGAAGCTTTGAATTTTGCAACATAAAAAGCAGCCGGAGGCACGAATTATATTTTATCCGTGTCCGGCTGCCTGTTTATTTCATTGTTTTCATACGGAATTACATAAACCCCTTTAATCCCCGGCAGGCGAAGCAAAAACATGTCTTCTTTTGAATGATATCTGTATGTATATCCCGCGTCCGGTTTCGGATGGGTATGTATAAAAGCCTCCGGTGAGGCTTTGCGGCGTATCCGTTCAATGAAGGCCTGAACGGTATAAACAAAGACAAACGGTATTGCGACGTTGGGGCGTATTATACCGATTTTGCCCATGCCCGCGTAGGTTTTGCCCGTATAATATATTTTACAGTCATCTTCGGCCGTGCTGTAGATCAGCGCTCCATACTCTTTTTTTTCGCTCAGGCTTCTGTAGTCCGCGCTCCAGGCCGCGGCGACTGCCGATTCGCTGTAAAATACGGCGTATTTTTTTCCGGGTGTCATATAACCCGCCGCCTTTCCGCGCTCCGTCTCTTAATGCGACTGCCCGCCCATGACCCCAGGCATGACAGCGTCAGAATCAATACCATGTATATAAAATAGTAGATATTAAATTCGGCGCGGCTGTAATACCCCAGTATTAATATAGCGGGCACACCGACATACAGTCCCCATTTCCAGGAATATCTGCTCAGCAGAAATCCGAAGATGCCGCTGGCGGCGAAATAAACCAGTAAAACAAGCGCAATATAAATCAGGCGTTCATTGACGGCACCGTCTGAGAAAACAGACAAAAGAGCGCCGAAAAAACCTATAAAAATACCCGTAAACACGGACAATATAATTCCGATTATATATCTCATTGATAATTGCTCCGTAATATTATATAAATTATATATGCTATATATGATTGAAACGTTTCGTTGATGTATAATATATTATTGATTTTTTTGTTTTTTTAATACATGCAAAGTTTTTTAGTCCGTAAACTAATAATTCCCGACGATAACATAACTTTATATACACAAATATGATTCTGTGCGCAATAAAATCGTTTATACGGGCAAAATAATAACAGCCAAGAAAGGCGGTGATTTTAAAATGTCAAAACCGAAGACTCCGTTAGTTCCGGAAAGCAGAGAGGCTCTGACGAAATTCAAACTTGAATGCGCCGCGGAAATAGGGCGCACCAATTTCTGCAAAGAAAACAATGATCATTATAAAGGTGACCTGACCAGCGCTCAAAACGGTCATGAGGGCGGACCCATCGGAGGACAGATGGTTAAGCGCATGATTGAAGCGCAGGAAAAACAGCTCATGAACTGAATATTATAAATTACAGCGGCCCGGCAAAGGCCGCTGTTTGTCGCTGTTTTATTCTCCGTATATATAAAATTTAGCCTCATACGGCTTCAGTGACACACTCACCCCGCCGTTCTCTTTATCGGCCGGTTTAATCTCCCCGTCAAGCGGCGAAGCAACCGAAGCCTTGTTGCCGTAACCTTCAACGGTCAGGCAGCCGGCAAACGCTTCGGCACCCATGTTGGCCGCAAAAACGATTTTCACCCCGTCATCGGTGACGCGCGAATGGGTCAGGATTGAAGGCAGATATGAGGTGCCGCCCGAGGTCAGCCTGACCGGACGCGGCAAAGCCGGCAATTCGCGCACGGCATGATTTTCGTCGTAATTGACAAATACATAATTCTTTGTATCTTTGAATTTCTCAAACATTGTATCAAATCCCGCGTCCATCCCCGAATCGCGGGAATATTTCGGCATATCACCGACGAAAATAACGCCTATACCGGACAGAAGCAATTCATTCACACGTCTTGCGGTATTGTCGGCAAGCCAGGTAACACCGGGCATAACAACGCACTCATATGCGCGGTCTTTATAGATCAGTCTGCCGTCTTTTATGACCCCGCTCTCCAGGATTTCGGCGTCAATATATTCGTAATCCGCCTGCAGGGCAAGCAGACCCCATGAACAGGCATAAAATATCTCCTCCAGGCGTCTTATCTCCGGAGCATTATCTATCTGCCGGGCATTGGTGTTCACTTTATACAGCGCCCACATGGAGGCTTCAGGATAGAAGAGCGCAACCTTGCTGTCCCTCTTCCCTATTCTGGCGAGATATCCGTTCCTGGCGGTGTATGTGTTCAGGGCCTTTATCTCGTCATCTGTATACGATCTGAAGTTGTAATAGCTGGTAAAATTGTTTATTCCGAGGGCAATATGCCAGTTCACAGACGCGTATATGGATTCGATACCGATCTGTGTACCCCGCATCCGCGATGTGTGGTCGGAAAATTCGGTAAAGGTTTCACGCTCGCCGTTGAGGTCGGCAATCGAAGCGAGCAATCTGGCAACCGGAATACAATGCGGATTCATAAGGTCCTGCGGTTCGGAGTTGAGCTGATCGATACCCGGCCAATCGAGACATTTGGCGCTCTTCATCAGCGAACCGTAATTAATGATATGCGCCTGCAGCCGTTCCTCTTCCAGCAGATGACCCGATGACTTTATATTGTGTTCATGACACCAGTCCCGGATAATACCGAAAAAGTTCTCAGCGACGGTCTCGCCGATAAACTCCCAAAAATCACAGCGTCTTTTTTTATTAAGCGGTCCCATATCGGTCACTGCTGCGACACAGGCGCGGTAGAAGGGATAGCCGTATTTGCCCTCAAAATCTTCGGGATAGGAATGCAGCCAGGGCAGCAACGGAAAGGTTCCACCGCGGATATACCATGAAATCAGGGAAGGCTCGTCGGTGAAAAAAGCCAGAATGCTTTTACCGAACTCGTCTTTTAGAATCTCCGCGTATTTTTCGTGCGTCACCGATATAAACGCTTCTGCCGCGTCCTTGTCGGACAGGCTTATATAGTTGCGGGGCTCAGAATAGCTCTCGGTCGCGTGTGTTCCGTCAAACAGCCGCCGCACAGACATCATGAACAGATAGAACGAACCGGGCGGAACCTCAATATAGAGAGTGCCGTTTTCGTGCAGATATTGCGTGACATCGACCGCTTCCCCTCCGTCAACGGGAAGCAGCAGCGCTTTGTAAAGTTTTGTATCCGGTGTGTCCGCGCTAT
>JAQVWU010000044.1:0-7147 GCA_028709565.1 Eubacteriales bacterium | reverse complement strand
CGGGTCCGTCGATTGTTTTCCAATAATCATAGCAATAAAGACCCTGCGCGATATATTCGGGATGACGTTCCACAACCACCGCACCCGCGGTGCCGGACGGATAACCCTTTTCGTCGTAAATCCATGTATGCATCCCTCGCTGCGCAAAACCGCGGAATCCTTGTTCGGTCTTCCGCCATTCATCCGCATTATCGGGAAAACCTCTTCCGTAAGGCACATTGCCGACAACACCCGCAAAACCGAGTTTATCGTAATGCTCCGCTATATCGCGGCCGGATGCCATACCCCCGTGTATAATAGGATAAATCGCATACCTGCGGTCGGGATTTTTAAAGTTTACCAAATATTTTGACATAGTTACCTCCCGGTTGATTACCGATTTCAAATCATATACATAATATACATATCTTATCATTTTACGCCAGCCGGCATTGATACGTTTTAAATATTTTAACCAAAAGGTATTATTTCGGCAATGTTATAAATATTGACATAACATATCTAATATGATAGTATAATACAATCCATAAACTATATTATACGAGCGGAGAGTTGCCATGCCATATAACAATTTATGTGATCATTGCGGAAAGGCTTTACCCGAATACGTAAAATTCTGTCCCGAATGCGGACGGCGTGTTTCCAATAAATCCCCTCAGGCCGGAGCAGATAAAATCATAAGAAGAAAAAACATATTGCTGTCAATACTTGTTGTAATTATTATTATCCTGGTCATGTCCGTAATCTATCTTGCCGCTTTCAGACGCGGTGAGCCGGGCAGCGCCGGCGAAAAGGAAACATCCGTTACATCAAACACCGCGGACATTACGGACAGCATCACCGAACAAACACAAACCGAAGAGCCCCCGATAGTGACCGAGGAAGACGCTTATAACAGCGCCCTCTCAAAATTGAAAATAAAGGTCGATGAAGCCCCCGTATCGGGTTCTGCCGATGATTATACTTATATATACGGTGAATTGATTGAAACGGACACGGCGCTGACCGAACAGGAGCTGACCGCCCTGTTGACCTATAATCGTCCGGGTTATGACGCCGTAAAGGACCTTGAAATAACAATAAACCCGGACAATACAGTGGATTTTTCCGCTGTCGCCGACACCCAGAGGTTTGTCGATGATGTTTTAAGCCGGTATTACGATTACAACGATATAGCGAAAACCTTTCCGCTGATAATCTTCATGCCAAAAACGGTTGATGTTTCCGGCACCCTGTCGTTAGAAATAGCGGACAACAAAACCGCCGATTTTAATCTTACAAACGCGTTATTTATGGGCATTAAAATTCCCGAATCAATGTATGCGACATCCGAAACCAAAGAAAAAATAATCGATTCGATAGATTCATATCTGGCGGACAACACAGAGAAAACGGGCGCGTATTTTGACTCCGTCAGGATGCAAAACGGAGAACTGACGGTCAAAGGTAAAATTCCGTCTTCAGTCAAAAGCGTACCCGCAAATCCGTAAAATAACGGCAGACACAGAAATCGTTGTTTATTGCTGCGCTGCCATCTGCGGAGACAGCGGATTTATCTGCATCATTTCTATACGGTTCCCGTCGGGATCCCTTATCCAGCACTGCCAGTTGGTATCCGAACCCTGGTTCGGACCCGAATCCAAAACGACCCCTTTGCTTTTAAGTTCCTCTGCGGTTTCCTGTACATCGTCAACCTCAAAACACAGGTGTGAATAACCGGCCGACGATTCGGTTTTTTCTGTGCCGCCGTAAAACAATTCGACAAACTGCCCGGGGGAGACCATTATATAAACAATCCACGGCTCCCCGTCCGGACGGTTCAGTTCGAAGGCTTTTTTAAAGCCCAGTTTCCCGCAATAAAATTCCAGCGATTTTTCCATGTCTATAACTGTAAAGGCAACATGCGCAATGCCCCTGATCATGATGTTTATCCTCCGTATCCAAAATTTTATACTTCCGATATAAGATATCACAGTTATTTAAATATATCAAGTTATATTTTATTTTTTTGCGGATATATAAAAATACTTGGAATAGATAAATAAGTATGATAGAATATATAATAATAATTGACCGGGACGGTGATAAACATGAGGTATGATTTTAGCATACCGATCGAGAGAAGAAATACAAACTGCGTTAAATATGACTTTTTTGAAGAAAACGGTTTTCCTGAGGACACAATACCCCTGTGGGTAGCCGATATGGATTTCCCGTCTCCCGTTGAGGTCAGCGACAGGCTCAGGGAGGTAGTTTCCCACGGCACCTTCGGTTATTCGAATACCAAGGACGGGTATTTCAATGCGCTCCGCGACTGGTTCGCGCGCCGTCACCGGTTGGACATACAGCCACAATGGCTGGTAAAAACCTCCGGGGTCATGTGCGCGATAGCCGCGGGCATACGCGCATTTACCGAAAAAGGTGACGGGGTGCTGATTCAACAGCCTGTTTACGGGGCGTTTGAACATATAATAAAAGCAAACGGCAGAAAATGCCGTGTCAACGCGCTTGTGAACGAAAACGGCAGATATTGCATGGATCTGCACGGATTCGAGCAAAGTATCAGAGACAACAACATAAAATTGTTTATTTTTTGCAGCCCGCATAACCCCGTGGGGCGTGTCTGGACCAAAAACGAGCTGGAACGTCTGGGCGAGATCTGCCTCACATACGACCTTATAGTAATTTCCGATGAAATCCACTGTGACTTTACATACGCAGACCATACATTTATATCACTCGCCTCGGTCAGTCCGCAACTTGCGCAGCGCAGTGTCATCTGCACCGCACCGAGCAAAACATTTAATCTGGCCGGATTGAATACGGCAAATATCTTTGTGCCCGATGAGCAGTTGCGCGGCCGGCTGGAAAACGAGCTCAGAGCGGCCGGGACGGACAGCCTTAATATATTCGGCATGGCAGCCTGCGAGGCAGCCTACAGCTGCGGCGATAACTGGCTGAGTCAGCTGCAGTCCTATCTGCAGGGAAACCTTGAATTCCTGCGGGGATATTTATCCGAATATCTGCCCCAAATCCGCCTGACCGAACCGGAAGGAACCTACCTCACCTGGCTTGATTTCAGACGTCTGAATCTAAGCGACGGCGAGCTGGACGACATAATTAAACGCAGGGCGCGGTTATGGCTGAGCCGGGGGGAGTCATTCGGTTCTCAGGGAAAAGGATTTTGGCGCGTCAATATAGCCTGTCCGCAATCCCTGCTTAACGCGGCGCTGCAGCGGCTGAGACAGGCACTTAATAACTGAAATATAAGACTTTTATTACTTCTGATTTACTTCAGATTTACTTCTGATAACTTTCGTTATCGGGAAACCACCCGAACTCGAGTCTGACCTCCTTTCTGCTCAAATCGCCATTATTATAGCAGCAGCTGTCCATGCCGATAAGATTGAAACCTTCATGCAGATAAAAGTCGACCGCGTTGACGTTGCAGGATTGCGTTTCCAGTATAACAGCCCGGCGCCGCTCTCTTACCGCCTGCGCCTTAACCGTTTCAATAAGAGCGTGGCCGATGCCCCTTCTTTGATGGCTTTCGGTCACCCAAAGCTCGGTGATGCGCAGCCGGTTTGACCATGTTTCCGGCTCGGTTTCCACGGCGGCAATCAACACACCGTCAATCAATATGCCCCGGGCACAGGCGTTCTCCCGGTAATCTTCATACAGTCTGTCCGGAAAATCATATTCCTCCGGTGTATGGGTTACCGGCTCCGGGAAATCCTTTTTCACTATTCCGATAACAAAACCGTTATTCGTTTTGTTTATTTTAACGTCGTAATATTTGTCGGTCGTATAGCCTATCGGGAGAGCAGTCCCCTTCCATTCCCCTTTTGACAGATATATAATCTTATACTCCATGTGTTTCCCTGCCGCTTCTTTCCCAATTCAAAATTGATTTATTACCGATGATTTTACCGCGTCCAAAAACACTTCCGGCGCATTGCCGAATCCGAGATTATCAAAATCCCTTTTAAGCATAGACTTTTGTAAATCGGGCAGGCATTCATACAGGTCATTTTGTCTGTATCCGATTACCGGATCGGTCAAAAAAACAAACCCGAAATCGGAATATAGTTTTATCGCGCGGAAACTTGACGGCTGCGTATGAAGAAATACCGGATATTCGCCCTCCGAAAGACCGCGCATGATAACCGAAAGCAGCGCCCTGCCGATGCCCGCTCCCTCACAACGCTTTAGAACTTTAAACCAGTGTATTGTAGTAATTTTATCATATGCCTTCCACGCGAAGCAGGTTCCGACAGGGGTGTCATTTTTATCGCATATAAACAGACATCTCTGGAAAAACAGGTCTTTTTTATTTCCGTATACCTCATCGAAAAACCGGGACATATAGTTTTTATACTCCGCGGCTGTTTTTTCATCATCAAAGGGCATCGCTTTCCATATATCCAGTTCGTGTCTCCCGCATGTCCTGACATGATATCCTGACGGCAAATCCGAGACGGCGCCGGCATTCAAGTGTTTGCACATCATAAACAGATTTTTATCTGGCAACGCTATCACCCCGCATGTTCAAAATATACTTTTATTATCACACGGATGCCTGCATTTGTAAATAACCGCACCGGCGTTTACAGTAAATTAACAAGTGACAGGCTGGTTTTTTTCGTTTTTCATTTTTTGTAGCTTTTTTGGCGTTTGTAGCTTATGAAACTCAAATTATACAGGTGTATATATAGACACGTATATATATATAAATATATTTTAATATAGCAAAAACCGTTATATATATATATATAATATTTATGTTACAAAGTTACATATACATATAATCGCATAGAATCATATTTAAATCAACTGCTTTTCGGGCGTAGCAAAACGTGTAGCTTTTGATTGTTTTTAAGTTACAAAAGCTACAAATTATGCCCGGCATTGATTTAGCGTTATTATCAAACCCGGGATAAATTAACAAAAGAGCCCCTTCCCATAACAGATCCGGTTTCGGGAAGGGCTTTTATTATTTGAATTTATTTAACCTGCGATTTTTTGACCTCGTATCCCAGAGCGGATATGGCTTTTTCCACATCCTGTATCGAAAGTTTTTCGTCATCGAAGTCGAACTTCGCCTTGCTGGAATTAAACAACACCTTCACGCTGTCTTTTTGGACACCGTCAAAGGATTTAACGGCGTTTTCTATCTTCAGAATACATGACGGACAGGTGAGTGTTTCCAGTTGAACAGTAGCTTTTTTCATTTCCAAACTCCTTTTTTGTTTGATATTTTTGTTATATGTTTCTGCGTCATCTTAATTTATACCGAAGAATCCTCATACCGTTTAATATTACAACCAGGATACTGCCTTCGTGTACCAACATGCCGATTGACATGTTCATCCATTCGCTGAGCAATAAACCGGCAAGCAGGAATATTACAACACCAACCGCGATAAAGATGTTTTGACGCATGTTCCGGGCTGTTGCCTTTGTCAGACCCAGCGCGTGGGGCAGTCGGCTGAAGTCCGAATTCATCAATACGACATCGGAGGTTTCAATGGCAACGTCTGTACCGCTGCCCATGGCGATGCCGATATTCGCCAGTGCCAGAGAAGGACTGTCATTCACCCCGTCTCCGACGAATGCCGTAATCTTGCCCTTGTTCTGCAGCTCTTTTATATATTTCGATTTATCCTCGGGCAGCATGTTTCCGTGAGCCTCGGTTAATCCGAGTTCGCGGGCCACCAAATCCACCGTGCCCTGATTGTCCCCCGAAAGGAGCACCAGGTTTTTAACCCCCAGTTTTTTCAGCTTTTGAAGGTTTTCTTTTACTCCCGGCCGTATCTGGTCGCGGATGCCCATCAACACCATTAATTCACCGTCCACCGCTGTCAAAACAAGCGAGTTGCCGTTTTGTTCGAACCGTGTGATATCTTCGCGTGCTTTTTCGCTTAAGTGTACATTTTCCCGTTCCATCATGGCGACATTGCCGACCGCCACCCTGTGACCTTCCACATATGCGACAATACCGCCGCCTTTTACAACATCCGTGTCTTCAACGGTATAGGGGTTAACGGGTCCGATGTGTTCCGTAACCGCCTTCGCCAGCGGATGGTCCGATTCTCTTTCCACGGCGGCGAGATAAGCGTATATTTCGTCTGTATTTTCCGTGTAGTTTTCCGTTTCGGCTACCTTGGGGTTACCGATAGTCAGCGTGCCTGTTTTATCGAAAGCTATTGTATCGACCTTGCTGAAGTCGTTGATGACCTCGCTGCCTTTGAGAAGCACACCGTTTCGCGCTCCGTTGCCGATACCGGCCACATTTGAAACCGGTACCCCGATAACAAGCGCGCCCGGGCAACCCAATACCAGGATTGTTATTGCGAGTTCAATATCCCTGAAAATCAACCATACAACAAAGCCAAGAACCAAAACCACCGGGGTATAATATTTGGAGAACCTGTCGATAAAACGCTCGGCTTCCGATTTCGAATCCTGTGCTTCCTCAACCAGTTCAATGATTTTTCCGAAGGTAGTGTCTTCGCCTACACGATCGGCTACAATCTGAACGGTTCCGTTCTCAAGAATCGTACCGGCATATACCATGGAATCCTTCTTTTTGCTGACCGAAACCGATTCGCCGGTTATACTTGCCTCATTGATATGCCCTTCGCCTGTCAGGACCGTTCCGTCAACCGGTACCTTCGCGCCTGTTTTTACAAGCAGGATATCGCCTACATCAACCTCATCGACTTCTACTTCCTCAAACTCACCGTTTTCCGTTTGTTTCAATGCGCTTTCCGGTGCCATTTCGGTCAGTTCTTTAATAGCGGACCGTGTTTTATTTAAAGTGCGCTGTTCAAGGAATGCGCCGAACAGGAACAGAAAGGTAACAATAGCCGATTCTTCATAATTTTTAATTAAAAACGCGCCCGCGACAGCGATGGTAACCAACACATCGATACTGACCACTTTCACTTTCAGTGCCTGAAACGCCTGTATGGCAATAGGTACAATACCGAATATAGAAGCAATAATCAATGCCCAATGAAATATATTATCATTGTTTAAAGCAAATTTGCTTATGTACCCTGTTGCAATCAGTATCGCGCTGATTAACGTAATGTGGTTCTTTTTACCTAATATAAATCTCTGCAATTAATTACCCTTCTTCCTA
>JAQVWU010000401.1 GCA_028709565.1 Eubacteriales bacterium | reverse complement strand
CTAAAATCAAAATTACAAAATTCATTATGTTTTATCGGAATTTATCGGATCAAAGTGTATTACCAAATGAATGTTATCATTTTCAAGAAAGTCTTTCTCGATTTTATCAAGGACATCGTGACCTGTCAAAGAATCGATATCGCCGGACAATTCAACATGGGCGCTGGCATATTGTTTTCCCGGTCCGTAATCATGGATAATCAAATCATGAATGCCTATAACACATTCATTTGATTTTATCTTTTCGGTAATATAACCGACCAGTTCGTCCGACGGTGATTCACCCAAAATAGGACTGATTGTTTCTTTTATTAAACTGATTCCGTTGTAAACAATAAAAATTGCCACGCCCAGACTTGCCCATCCGTCTAAATTGATACCGGCAAATCGCGTGATCAACGCGGTAATCAGAACAGCGGAGGTGGCAATCGCGTCATTCCTGCTGTCAGCGGAAACGGCAATTAGTGCGGGTGATTTTATCCTGTGCCCAAGATTCTTCGCAAATAAACCCATCAGCAGTTTTAAAATCACCGATATAACAAGAATGATTAACGTCAGCAATCCGAAATCAACGGCTGCGGGATTTATAATTTTTTCTATGCCTGTTTTTCCGAGTTCAATGCCCACTAGCAAAACCAATACGGCAACCGCCAATCCGGCAATATATTCGTATCTGCCGTGCCCGAAGGGATGTTCCTTATCGGCTTTTTTATTCGCAAGCTTAAATCCGATTAACGTAATTACCGAGCCGACGGCGTCCATTAAATTATTCAGTCCGTCGGCAATTACCGCTACACTGCCCGAGACAATTCCCGCCAGCACCTTGCCGGCCACCAGTATTATGTTAAGGACAATGCCGACCCATCCGGCAAAACTGCCGATTTGTTTGCGCACATCCGGGTCATTGATATTTTCATGATTCCCGATAAACAATCCAAGCAAGAAATCCGTCAAAATATACCTCTTCCGATTTTATTTCGCCCATATGTATCTTTCGCCGGGCATAAATATATGATACGGCAGACCGGGAGCAAATTCGCCCGCGCAGTCAACAAAGAAGGACGGCGGTACGGCGTTGCGGGCATATAAATCGAAGTGCATAGGAATAATCATCCTCGCGCCGGCTTCACGGGCCAGGAGCAGCGCCTCGCGGCTGTCCATATTGCCTACGATATTGTCGCGGTTTCTGAACCAGTCACGCCCGTTTATCGGCAGCATCAGGATATGCGTGCCGGCAATACGCTCCGCAAGACCGCCGTAAACACAGCAGTCCCCCGCGTGGAACAGCGAAATATCCCCGAAATTCAAAATAAAACCGAGCTCTTCGTAATCGCCGTTTTGATTGATATGCAGCTGTTCATGCGCAGCCGGAACCGGCATTACGGTAATATCGGCGATTTTAAAAGAAACGTCGGCAACCGCGCTTATAACGCGGTCTTCGCATACCCCGCAGACGGTGAATACCGAAGAAAATGCCCGTGATGCGATAAAACGCGCTTTTTTGTTTACCGCCGAAATCCTTTTGATGGTCTCGCGGTCGGTGTGGTCGCCATGGTCATGGGTGCATATGACATAATTCACAAAATCCAGCTCTTCGGGTTCAATCGGCGCCGGATAGCTGCGCAGCCAGCTTGTCATTGCTTCCGCTTTATCCGATGCAACGGGACCGGTCAGAAAGGCGTCGATGATTATATATATCTCCTTCCATTTGATCAGAAAGCCTTCCTGTCCAAGATAGAACAGCGCTATCTGACCGTCCGCAGGGAGGGTCTTTAATATACGTTCTCTCATGTTAAATTCAATTCCTTTTATTTATTTACTCTTTGCTCAATTGCATAACAGCGTCTTCTTCGGAAGAGACAAAAAAGATATCCCTGCCTTTATTGCTTTCATATATAAAATCTTTAAGCGGTTTGCTTGTATATCCGGAAAAATCTCCGACAATCGCAAACTTAAACCGGTAATTTATAAATTTCTGCAGAATTTCGCCGGCAATCTGCGTGCTCAAAACAAAGAAGTCGGGGGTTATCGCGTCTTTGTTCAATACAATGGCATGACTGCCCGTTTCATAATTTACGGACATCATAAAATCCAGCGCGGACCGCACATCGGTTATTATAACCTCATCGCTGTTTACAACGGCTATTTCATTGCAGTTAAAAATTATCTTATTTATATGCATTCTTAATCCCTCCTTCTTCCCCGTCATATCACAATACGCCCATTTCCCTGAGCCGGGCCGCCGAGCGCCGCAGCGCGTCACGGGTTTTTGTTTCAATAACGACACGACAGTTATGTTCATCCGCCAGCCTGAGATATTTCGGCAGGTCAACGTCCCCGTCCCCAAGCGTGAGGTGGCTGCACCCGCCTTTGGCGTCGTGAATATGGAAATGCATAAGGCGGCGGGATTTCTCCATAATGGTCGGTTCATCCGCATAACCGGCCGCGGCGTTGTGACCGATGTCAAGGGTTAGACCGAACACCGGGCTTTCCAGCAGCATATCCAGCCCCTTTTTCAAAAAAGATGAGCCGGCGCGGGCGTAGTCTCCACAATTCTCGACGCAGATTTTCACGATTGCGCCTCCGACAGCCGCCGCGCAAACATCGCGGAAGGCGGCCTGCCTATTTAAATATTCATTCATATACTCTTCGAACAAAAACACTTTCCTGTCCGGCAGCGTAAAGTATACACCGGAGGATAGGTGCATGTTCAAAACGGGTATGTTCAGGATTTTGGCGATATGTATGGTCTGTATGACACTTTCGGTATATGCCGCCGACACGCGGTTGTTGAAATCACACGGGCTGCAGTTTTCGTCGAGATGGATGGTATAGTAGACGCCGTATTTATCCGCAACAGCGGCCAGCCATGCCGTATCAAGCCTGTCCGGCTGGTAATCGGGCATATTCATATTCAGCTCGATGAAATCCAGCCCCAGCTCACGGCAGAGCGCGGCGGTTTCCTCAATGGACTTTATT
>JAQVWU010000400.1 GCA_028709565.1 Eubacteriales bacterium | reverse complement strand
CTTATGCTCAACAACGGGGGCAGTATAGATGAAGCTGCCCGGGACAGAATCAGGGCCGCGTATGTATCCAAAGAATTAAAGAGCGCGTAGACCGCGCTGAAAAAATACAGTTATAAAAAGGAGCGCAGAATATGCAGATACGCTACACTCAGACCGCAAAGAACGCTTTAAATAAATCGCTTGAAATCGCCCGGCAGCTCGGGCATACTTATATCGGAAGCGAACATGTACTGCTGGGACTGCTTTCGGAAGGCGAGGGGGTTGCGGCCAAGATAATCTCGGAGCGGGGAATAACCTATGAGACGGCGCTAAAAGCCATTGAGGAAATGATGGGAACGGGGGAAGCGACCTCGGTCACTCCCGGAGATATGACCCCGCGCACCAAGCGCATTATAGAAAATTCGGCGCGTGAAGCGCAAAAATACGGTCAAAACTATATCGGAACCGAACACATACTGCTTGCGCTCATCAGCGAGACCGACTGTGTGGCGGTCCGGGTGATTGCCGCGCTCGGGGTTTCGGCGAGGGATTTGGCCGGTGATATAATAGGATTCTTCCGGGATTTCGCCGAACCGGGCGGACCCACCGAAGACGGTGTTCAGCCGTCGGCGCAGCAGGGCCCGGCGCGTCAGACGGGCGGCGTTTCGGGCGGGCTGGGCGGCTGTCCTACATTGAAACAATACGGCCGCGACCTTACCGAACAGGCAAAGGCGGGCAAACTGGACCCGATTATCGGGCGGGATACCGAAACGGAGCGGCTTATACAGATATTGTCGCGCCGTACCAAAAACAACCCCTGCCTTATAGGTGAAGCGGGAGTGGGTAAAACCGCCGTCGTCGAAGGACTGGCGCAGCGCATAACCGAAGGCAACGTGCCCGAAACCCTGGAAGGCAAGCACATTGTTACACTTGATATACCGGGTATGATTGCCGGCGCCAAATATCGCGGCGAATTCGAAGAGCGTATGAAGGGCATTATGGCGGAGGTGACAAAAAACAATTCCGTTATATTGTTTATCGACGAAATTCACACAATCATTGGCGCGGGCGCGGCAGAGGGCGCGGTTGACGCCGCGAATATTCTCAAACCCGCGCTGGCGCGCAGCGAAATACAGGTGATAGGCGCTACCACCATTGAGGAATACCGCCGTCATATCGAAAAGGACGCGGCGCTTGAACGCCGGTTCCAGTCGGTAATGGTCGGAGAACCCACGGCAGAGGAAGCCATCCTGATATTGAACGGTCTGCGCGACAAATATGAGGCACACCACAAAGTCAAAATCAGCGATGAAGCCATTGAAGCGGCGGTGAGGTTGTCCCGCAGATATATAAATGACCGTTATCTGCCCGACAAAGCGATTGACCTGATTGATGAGGCAGCCTCGCGGCTCCGCATTTCCAACTATACGGCGCCCGGTCATGTCAAGGAGCTTGAGGAAAAGATTAAAAACTGCGCGGCCGAGAAGGAAGCCGCCGTCAACGCCCAGAATTTTGAGAAGGCAGCGGCGCTGCGCGACGATGAAAAGGCGGCGCGCGAGGCCTATGAAAAGGCCAAAGCCGAGTGGGAACAGGGACGGGGGGACACATCCCTGGTAGTAGGCGAAGATGAAATTGCCGAGATTGTCACAGCCTGGACCTCAATACCGGTTAAGAAGCTTGCCGAAGAGGAAAGCAGCCGTCTGCTCAATCTGGGAGCTATAATGCGTGAGCGCATAATCGGACAGGACGAAGCGGTGGACGCTGTTGCGCGGGCCATCCGCCGGGGCAGGGTGGGGCTGCGTGACCCCAGGCGCCCGACAGGCTCATTCATATTCCTGGGACCGACCGGTGTGGGTAAAACGGAGCTGACAAAGGCGCTGGCCGATATTATGTTTGGCGACCCGAACGCGATGATACGCATAGACATGTCGGAATATATGGAGAAGCACAGTGTTTCAAAGCTCATCGGCTCCCCTCCCGGGTATGTGGGATATGATGAGGGTGGTCAGCTGACCGAAAAGATACGCCGTCATCCGTATTCGGTGATGCTCTTCGATGAAATCGAAAAAGCCCATCCCGATGTGTTCAACATCCTGCTGCAGATTCTTGAGGACGGAATTCTCACCGACGCGCAGGGCAGAAAGGTAGATTTTAAAAACACCGTTATTATCATGACCTCAAACGTGGGAGGTGCCGGTCTGGTTTCGAAATCCGCTTCGCTGGGATTCAGCTTGGAGGTTGATTCGAAAAAAAACGAACGGGATATCGCCCGTGAAAAGGTTATGGCGCAGCTTAAGGACACCTTCCGCCCCGAGTTTTTGAACCGCGTGGATGAAATAATCGTCTTTAATAAACTGACCGATGAGGACATCGCCAAAATAGCGCGTATCATGCTGGCCGAAGTGAAAACAAGGGTGGCTGCCGCCGGTATCGATATAGAATTCGGTGACGATGTAGCAACACTTATGGCAAAAGAGGGTTTCGACCCGGTCTACGGAGCGCGTCCGCTGCGCAGGGAAATCCAGAAACGCATCGAAGACAGCTTTGCCACCGAAATGCTCGAGGGCAAGGTCAAAAAGGGTGATAGTGTCACGGCAAGTGTTGAAGACGGAAATGTAGTCTATACCGTGGCGGAGGCCGTGGAACCCGAAAAATCCGAAGATCCCGAAGATCCTAAAAAAACCGAAAGCCCCGAAAAATCCGAAAACAACGAATAAATTCCGAAAAAACTATAGAAGACAGCCCGCGGAAACATGCTCCGCGGGCTGTTAGCGCGTTTTTGGGACTAACTGTCCCCCGGCTCAGTGAACCGGACGATATGCCGGCACTTCCGACAAGGCCTTCCATGCTCTGCGCGGGTTGTCCCCACTAACACAGCCTCGAAATCAGAAATGATTATCGGAGCTGTGTGGTTTTTATTCCGTGTAATACTGCGCTTGCGCGAACCACAGCTCGTGGTATTTGCCGCTCTTATCAACAACAAGCGTATTATGACTGCCCTGCTGGACGATCTG
>JAQVWU010000399.1 GCA_028709565.1 Eubacteriales bacterium | reverse complement strand
TCTTTGTATATATTGTCCATGGAATTCATAGCATAAAACTTGACCGACCCGCATAACACTGACCCGGGTGTTTCTTATTTTGCATAAAATTTACCGAAACCCGCAGCTATTACCGTTTTTGAGACTTCATCCTGTTCGGTTATACTGCTGCCGACTCCGTGTGGTGTTGAAATAAATAGAAATAATATCTGTCGCCCGGTTTAAAACTCGGACATACTCCGCGTGAATTCCCCAAACACCGTTTATTTCAGCCGGTGTTCAGCCACCTCTCGCATCAACGCACATCAAGCTTAACTATTATATAGCAACCGAGAAAAAATTGCAATAGCTTTAAAAAACAAATCGATAATTTACACTTTATTAATATTTACGTCTGCAACCAAACCATACAATCCCTGATAATAACATGATTTGGAACCGTTATATTTTAACTGTAAATGTGCATTTAGTAAATTATTTATATATATATCGATTAAATCCATTAAATGTTGACTTTCGCCATAAGTTGTGTTAAACTGTACACATATCGAAACCGATAAAATCATGGAGGATTCTATTATGAAATCAACAGGAATTGTACGGAAAATAGACGAACTAGGAAGAATAGTGCTTCCCATCGAAATCCGAAACACAATGGATATTAAAAACAGGGACGGAATAGAGATATTCATTGATGAAGATAAAATAATCCTAAAGAAGTATGAACCCGCGTGTGTTTTCTGCGCCAATGCTGAAAATGTAACCTATTTCAAAGGAAAACTCGTTTGCTATGAATGCATTGAAACATTAAAACATTCGGTTCAGTAAACGTTTTACCGGACGCCCGCAAAGGCGTCTTTTTTTATTTTGCAGCCCATTACTTCTTAATCGGAATTTATATGCCTTCTTTTATTATTTTATAACTTAAATAACCTATAAGTTTTACATGCAATGTATAAAACAGTAATGTTGTGTAAAAAATAGTAACAGAACAAATATAAAGGAAGGTTTAGTTTATCATGGATCAAAGAGCAAAACGCAAAATGGCGGCAAACGCCGTATACATTCTGACCGCGGTTATAGTCGTTTCTGTCCTGTGTATGACCCTATATACCGCATTCAACTCAGCGAATCGCCGTGCCGAGTCAGATCAACCCGATATTTCCCCCGATACGGAGGTCGTAATCGAATCAAACGTAACGGCGGCACCTGTCGACCCCTCTGAGACCGAATCATTGCTGCCGGCGGCTGACGGGGCAGAGGCCGTGCTGAACGGCGAGCCGGCGGATGACGGCGTTCCGGTGTCAGCACCGTTATATACCCCACCGACTTATATCATGCCGGTTAACGGCGTCATAAACAAGAGCTATGATGACAGTGCGCCGGTCTTTTCACTGACAATGAACGATTACAGGGTACACACAGGCATCGATCTGGATGCGGAGATAGGCTGCGCGGTATTTGCCTGTTCCGACGGTGTAATTACCAATGTATACACAGATCCTTTCTGGGGCAGTTGTGTCACCGTCAGTCACGGAGACGGTCTGACATCGCATTATATGAATCTTGCGGCCGATCTTCCTGCCAATGTCGATGAGGGTGTCAGTGTTCTCAAGGGTGATATCATTGCCGCCACAGGCGACACCGCATTAATAGAGATGGCAGACAGCAATCACCTGCATTTTGAAATGCGGGTCAACGGTATACCGGTCAATCCTCTGTCATATATACCCTATGAACCGGGCGCCGAAGCCGTTGTAAACGCGGAATAAAAGTCGTCCATGATACGCAGACCTTTGACTGCCAACAGGCTAAAGGTCTGCTTTATTTTATTATTTTATTTTCGAAACCGATAATCCGTCTGATTTTAAAACGACCGTTCCATCGATATCGGTGCGGTATACTTCGATATCCATTTCGGAAAATAATTTTAATATTTCCGAATGAGGATGTCCGTATTCATTATTTTTACCGCAGGAAATAACCGCAAACTCAGGATCGCACACAGCCAGAAAAGGGGGGCTGTTGGATGTAGTCGAGCCGTGGTGACCAGCCTTATAAACATCGCATTTTAATTCAAAGCCATTGTATTTATTCATTATGTCATTTTCGGACACCTTTTCGGCATCTCCCATAAACATAAAAGAGGTAATGCCATATGTAAGTCGTATTACTGCGCTCCAATCGTTTAAATCGGTATAATCGTCCGATATCGGAGCAAGGATTTTAAGAGAAGCGTCGCCAAAAGCATATTCCCGGTCCGGGGCTGCGATTATCAGCTTCGAATCGCTTTTTTCGACAGCCTCCAGCATGCGCAGATATGTATCGGAGATATGTATCACATCGGGCATTATTACATTGCGAACACAGAATTTCTCCAGCACCATATCCGCCCCACCGATATGGTCTTCGTGCGGATGCGTAAAGACCACGTATTCCAGCTCATCTATGTCCTGCATTTTCAAATATAACAACAGACCGTCTTCCTCGGAATTGGGTCCGGCATCTATTAACATCGCCCTGTCACCTAAAGTTATGAGCTGAGCGTCGCCCTGTCCGACATCTATGTAGTGTACAGCCATCGCATCGCCGAGGTCGATTTTAGGTATACGGCTGTTTATTGTCTCCAGTATATCGGGATTGAGCGTTAGTTCAACGATAACCGTGAAAATTAATATAACAAACAGAATTATGGCATATTTGAGTTTGTTTTTCTTTCCGCGCCTGGACATAATATATAAATCCTTTCAAAACACTTTCAAAATATAATAAACTTGGATTCGGCAAGTAAAATATAAAACAACTAAAATAATAAAGCAAAATAAGGATATATGATAAAAACCAAGTTCAAAATAATTTGATACAGAAAAAAACAAAAAGATAGAATCTTTTTCATATTAACGGTTATGAATATGTCGTAAAGGCGAAAATGACAAGCAATGTCCGTAAAATTGTAGATTGGGTTGTTGCGCATCCGAAGGAATATTATTGGAATGAAATTCCTAATCATAAAACA
>JAQVWU010000398.1 GCA_028709565.1 Eubacteriales bacterium | reverse complement strand
CTCGGCCGTTGATTCACCGGTTATCACATAGCTCAGCTCCAGTTCGCTCAGGGGAATGGGGATGAAGTCCTGAGCCTGCAGCAGCACGACATTGTGCTGTTTGTCGGGGGCTACCTTGGGAAAGGACGCGAGGCGCAGGATGAGATTGCGGCTGATTATCTCGGCGACGATATGCTTCGCTTTAAAATTCTCGGCCAGCAGGTTCTTGAGATACTGCATGAAGAGTTCGGGCTTGGCGATAAGACCGTCGCTTATGATCCCGTCGGGCAGAAAAACGCTGTTGTGCGCGTCGACGCTGATTTCGGTCGGACTGCCCGACACCTCGGCCGCGCGCAGTTCGTTGGCAAATATCTCCAGGCCTATGACCCGTTTGAGCTTGTCTGTCATCTCAACCCCCAAAGTATGTTTATAATATCAGAATAAATCAGCCGCCCGACTGGACGACGGCGGTGAATATCGGCAGATAGAGCGCTATGAGCATGGCGCCCACGAGGACGGCCACCAGCACCAGGATCAGCGGCTCGAGGATGCCGGAGAGCTGCTTGGTGGCGGTCTCCACCTCCTCTTCGTAGAATTCGGCGATTTTGTCCAGCATGGCCGGCAGCGTACCCGATTCCTCGCCGATGGCGATCATGTGTGTCACCATGGGGGGAAACATTTGCGATTCCTCCAGCGGCGCGGCAATGCCCGCCCCCTCCTCAATCTTGACCACGGCGGTGTCCACGGCGGAGGCCACCATGTCGCTGCCCGAGGTGGGCCCGGCGGTCTGCAGCGCCTTGATAATGGGAATGCCCCCGTCCACCAGTGTGGCCAGCGTGCGGGAAAAGCGGGCGGTGACCACCTTGAGCATAATCTTGCCGAACAGCGGCAGGCGCAGCTTATATCGCTCCCATAAGTCATGACCGGTCCTGCTGCGCAAAAAGGCGAGCACGGCCAGCACGACTATGAGTATGACGGCGATGTATATATAAAAGTATTGGCGGATAGACCGGGAAAAGGCGAAAATAAATGCCGATACCGCCGGTATGGCGTCGGGGTTGGGCATGAATCCCTCAAAGACGGGGACCAGAAAGACCAGCATGCCGATAAATACGCATACGGCGAAGATGCCCACCATCTTGGGATAGGCGGTGGACGCCTTGACATCGTCCCGCAGCTTTTTGTCCTTGTGCAGCTGCTGGGAGAGCCGCATGAGGGTGACCTCCAGCATACCGCCGGTCTCGCCGGCCTGTATCATGGATATGTATAAATCATTGAAAATCTTGGGGTGCTTTGCGAAGGCGTCGGTCAGGGTGGACCCCTCCTCCACGTCTGCGGTCATCTCGGTGAGCGCCCCGGTCAGCGTCTTGTTGGGCGTCTGGCGGGAGAGGGTATCAATCGCCTTGGTCACCGGTATACCCGCCGAGAGCATGGCCGACAGCTGCCGCGAAAAGATGGACAGGTCGGCCAGCGTGACCTTCTTGGGTGAGGCGGACAGGGTAAAAAACGAGCTCGCCCCGGATTTGGACTTCTCGCTCATGTCCAGCACCACATACCCCATATCCTTAACCCGGGTAAGGGCCGTATCATAATCGGCCGCGTCAATCTCGTCGTTGATGATCTTGCCCTGCTTGTCCATCACTTCGTATTTATATAAAGCCATACGCCACCACCTCCGGGTTGTCGTTTGGGAAACATCTTTTGGAAAACGTCAGTTTTGGCAAACTATAGATATTATAGCATAATTATAATGGATACGCAATGATAATTAAAAATTTATCCCGAATTTAATCCGGGTTTGTCACTTGTTGTAATTGTACATGTCCATATAATTATCAGCGGTAGACTTGAACCGTATGCATTTTCCGCTTGTCATAATCCCCGCAGGATCGCCCTCGTTTATCTTCTTACCGTTGGTCAGGTTCAGTATCAGCAAAGTGCCTTCAACAGTATAGACCTCATTTAAAGCTGTTTTAAGATCTTTTCCCACAATATCATAATGCAGAGCGTTGGGCTCGCCGGCATCAAAAGAGAAAACCGTGTCAATGGTCTCCCCCGACAGATGCACAGCCGATGTCTCTTTGGGGTTTCTTATATAAACCTTGCCGGCTTCGTTGTAAAGATAATAATATTCGTCTGCCGCATCAAAAGCCGCGGGTTTGGCGGCGTAAATCTCGAGTATGTAGGCCGTCTGCGCGTTTTTATCAATCCAGTCGGACACCTTGCGGACATCCTGCTGAACGATCCAGCTCTCCTCGTTTCTGTCATAGGAACTGTAGACATAGGCAAAGGTCTGATACCCGAGGGTTACGACGATGAGCAGTATAACCAGCGCCGACAACAGCTCGACGACGGTAAAGCCTTTATTGTTATGTAAATTCAAGTTATCACTCCCCCGCAATCGAGGTGATGGTGCAGTCGTAGGATGTAGTATAAATCTTATACCACTCGGAACCGTCAGTAGAGGAGTATATTACCCCTTTTCCGCCGAGGCTGCCGACCGCGTAGAATTTGCCGTGGATATATTCTATTTCTTCGAAAGCGACTCCGGTTATATTTTGTTTCTTCCATTCTATATTAATGTTAAATTCTTCTCCCTCTACGGTGTTCGCGATTATCGTGCCGACATATACATTCTGAGTTCCCGACCCCACAGCAATAAATCTGTCGTTCCCGTAAACAATCGAGTTCAAAGGCTTCAAAGAATCGGCATCGGAACTCGCCAGTAGTTGCCAATTCGTGTTATCAATCACCACCGGATCGACATTTGAAGCTGCAGGGGCAAATCCGAATATTTTGCCGTCGGCAGTACATACCGCCAATACGGAATATTCGACACCGCCGCCGCCCGCATTATTATACCTTCCGGTTCCGCTTGCGGCGCCCGTTATTCTGACCGGTGTGTATGAATCATCCGGTAATTCCGGCGGGTTTGACGGCATATAAGTAGTTTTTGATGATATATCCTTCCAGACATCCGTGCTTGATCCGTCATAGGTTTTTGCGGCATACAGCATGT
>JAQVWU010000397.1 GCA_028709565.1 Eubacteriales bacterium | reverse complement strand
CCTGACATTGGAGAGTTCGCTGCTTACGAGATATGCGTGCTGATATGTAAATAAGGGCATAACCGGCATCGATTGCACCAGCATGGTTTCCGCTTCATGCAATTTTGCAGTGCGCTCACCGCGGTCTTTTATTGCAAAAACTTCTTCCATAAAGTTATTATAATTTTCATCATCAAAACCTGTTATATGCGGTACATCATCGAAATTTCCGGAAACAAGGTCCTTTGCGCCGCCGGCATATTGTTTGGCGAACGGAGCAAGCGCGGACCAGGCATCGGTGGAAATTGCCTGCCAGTCTATCGCGATTACATCAAAATCGCCCGCTTCATATGCATCGGTAAACAAGTCATTCAAAAGATCATATTCCGTTTCGGATTTATAAGCCTCCGAACCCAGTTCTCTGATTGTTACATTGAATCCCAGTTCGCCCCAGACACCCGCGCAATATTCCGCTACAGCCCGGTCGACTTCATTTGGCCGTATGGTTATTTCGAAACTGCCTCCGCCGGACACAAGGCTCTTTGCCGCGGCAAGATCGGCTGAAGGGGATATAAGATCGCCTCCGACGCTTCTGAAATTTGTTTTTTTGTCGGCGTCAAATACACCGCTGCCGTTTACTATGCCCGTAGCCGGTACGGCGTAGGTAACAAGGGAAGCTATTGCATTACGGTCGACCGCCTTTGACAATGCCAGTCTGACATTCGGGTCGTCAAAAGGGGCTTTCGTCGTGTTAAAGAAATATGTGTGGGTGTTCATCGATTCCTCGATGGTTACCTGGTCGGCATATGCCGCGCGCTGCGCAAGAGGAAGCTCGCTCATGTATAGTATTGAACCATCTTCAAATTCCTTCAATTGAGCCGCTGCGTCTTTTGTGTAATCAACGACAAGTCTGTAAGGTGTTACATACTTCTTTATACTGTCGTCATCAACATTGCGTTTATAATATATATTTCTTTCAATCGTCAGCTGTGATCCGTTGGTGAACGTACGGATGGTAAACGGACCGTTTGTCACGATAACGGAGGGGTTTGTAGCCCAGTCACTTACTTTATTAACGGCGTCTTCACGAAGCGGTACGAGCATAGGGCTGGCACAATATTCGAGGAAGAGATTATAGTCAATATCTGTTTCAAATTGAACCTGAAGTACATATGTATCTACCGCATATATGCCCAGGTCATCGATAGAAAGGTCGCCCCTCTTAACATCCACGGCATTTTTTATGGAAAAAAGCATCGAAGCGGCTTCGGAATGGAATTCCGGTTCAAGTATACGTTTCCAGGCATAAACAAAATCGTCGGCGGAGAGTATACGTCCGTCACTCCAGGCAGTTTCTATAATTTGGAATTCAAGCACATAATAATCATCCTCAGGGACAGATTTGTATTTCCAGCTCTTGGCCATCGCGCCTTTTACTTTGCCTTTCCCGTCAATCGTGGTAAGTCCCTCATAAATCAAACCCAGGACTTTTATTGAAGCTTCATCGGTATAAGCCAGTGCAGGGTCAAAGTTCTTTATTTCAGTAGTCAAATATGCCGGAATTGCGGCGCCTTTATCTTCATCTTTCTCAGTACAGCTGATAAAAATACTTGTCAGCATTACGAGGCACAGTATTAAAGATAAAATCTTTTTCATTGGATGATTCCTCCTCAGTGATATAAAATTGGATAATAAATTTAAAAATATTGTGACAGCATAAAAACGCTTATCCGTATTATAGCATTAAAAATTAAGATAATCAATGGCTTGAGCATTTAAATCATCGTTTTTCAACAATTTATACACTTGCACAATTAGTTTATATTTTTCTTAGTGATATTAACAATAAGATTTTTTTATAATCCTATATTAATAAATTACTGTATTATGATTATAATATAAATATATTTGTAAAAATAAATCCCAGTTGATATAAAGGTGAAATTTATGACGAACAAAACCGATTATATACGAACCGACCTCGCTGTCGAGACAATATCGGCTCCGGACCGGAGCAAAAGCGCGTTATATGATAAAAAAGATATTGAGTTCACCGAAGAAAATACCCGGGGTATAACGGTTTCCACTATGGAGATTAAAACCGAACACGGAGCACACTTAACAGGTAAACCCTGCGGAATATATTCCACTATAACCATAGGGAAAATATGGCTGGAGGGCGAGGCCGAATTCGAACATATTGCCGATGTACTGGCATCCCGGATCAAAAAATTCGCCGATATGCTGTCACCGGGCGCAGATAACATCCTTATAGCCGGATTGGGTAACCGGGACATAACCGCCGATGCAATCGGTCCGCTTAGTGTCGGCAGTATAAATATAACCCGTCATATTAAAAAACATGACGCCGGACTTTTCGCCGATATTGCCGCAAGCGAAATTTCTGCCGTTATTCCGGGAGTATTGGGACAAACCGGTATAGAGACATCAACATTAGTTTGCGGCGCGGTTGAAAATGTAAAACCGGCATTGGTTGTTGTAATAGACGCCCTGGCTGCGCGGTCAACAGATCGTTTGGCTACGACGGTGCAGTTAACCGACAGCGGTATATTTCCGGGGTCGGGTATAGGAAATAAACGAACCGCAATAAACCGGGAGGTATTGGGTGTTCCCGTATTGGTTATCGGTGTACCTACCGTTGTTGATTCATCCACTCTTGTTTACGACGCTCTGGAAAAAGCGAATATCGAGCATATAGACGATAAGCTTATCGAAGTCCTGGAAAACGGACGCAGTTTTTTTGTATCGCTGAAGGAATGTGATATTGCCGTATCCGAACTGTCCAAGCTGATAGCGCGTTCGGTAAATATCGCTTTCGGTAACATTTTCGAATAATTAACAATCTCCGTGAATATAATATAACATTATATTGGGGAGGAATGTGCGGTATACCGTTTGCCGCATGATACGGTTTAATGAATGATGCCGCGTTATTCACCGTAAGAAGTCATTGCCGCAGGTCATTTATTGTTCTGGCTAAGATAATACTGTGTCTTTCCGCGCTGTCTGCC
>JAQVWU010000396.1 GCA_028709565.1 Eubacteriales bacterium | reverse complement strand
AATCCAAGCCCCGATTTTGTGCTTTGAGATGGCTGCCTGGGAAGACCTGGGACTGGGTTCTCAGATCGGAGCTACAGGCGATGTGTTTCCCGCGGTTTTCGGAGGAAACAGTGAAATAGAGAATGCCCTTAGCTCAAAGTCTTTTGATCTGTTTACCGAAGCGGCTACAATGGTACCGATGGACCCGTCGACGGTGTCGCCGGACGCTCTGCTTATCGGGGAAAACGAAGAGGGCAATACCCTTATAGCGGCATATGAAAAGGGAGCGGCGCTGATTGACGGTTCGGCGGCGACAAGCCGCAGGGCTTCGGGATTTGTTTTCGGTCAGACAGCCACAATTTTTACACCGCAGACATGGGAACTCATGACAGCGGTTATCAACTGGCTGAGCCCTCTGCCGGTTGTTGAAGAAACGACCGCGGAACCTGAAACTGCAGAGCTGCCCGCCGAAAAGGCGCCTGTGGCCCAAACCTCCGACATTATTGCGGTTACGCTGACCGCCTGCGCGGCAGCCGCGGTGATACTGCTGCAAACGCAGAAGAAAAAATAAAAATATATATATACAAAACCGGACCTTATTGGTTCGGTTTTCTAATCCTGTTCGGCTATTTTTTCCGCCAGCTCGTTGAGATACAGCCAGCGTTCGGATTTATGATCGAGTTCGCGCTGCAGCGCTTCTTTACGCGCCATGATGTCCTGCAGCTTAATATAATCGGAGGCGCAGCGTATAATGTCGTCATCGCAGTCGTCTATGGATTTTTGAATGTCGTCAATCTCGGCGTCGATGGTTTCGAATTCCCTTTGTTCTTTAAATGTAAATTTGAGTTTGCTCCGGCGCCGGGGTGTATCGGGCACGGCAGGCTTTTCGGATTTATCGGATTTATCGGACTTGTCGGAGTCTGTGCGCTTGGCGATGTAGTCGGAGAAATTGCCCGAATAGCCGGTGATCTTTCCGTCGGCTATATCGAAGATTGATTCCGCCGTTTTGTCAAGGAAATAGCGGTCATGGGACACGGCGATTACAGCGCCCGGAAAGAATTCAAGATAATCCTCGAGTATTGTCAGCGTTTCGATATCCAGGTCATTTGTAGGTTCGTCCAGAAGCAGGATATTGGGGGCTCCCATAAGAATTGAGAGCAGAAACAGGCGCCGCCGCTCTCCCCCGCTCAGGCGTCCGATGACCGAAGACTGAAGTGAGGAGTCAAAGAGGAAGCGTTCGAGCATCATGGCGGCCGTGAAGCGTCCCTCGGAGGTTGTCACCTCGCCGGCTATCTCGCTTATAAAGTCATAAACCCGCTTGTTTAAATCGAGTTCGCGGCTTTCCTGCGTAAAATAACCGATTTTTACCGTTTCGCCTTTTTCAACGGTGCCTTGGTCGGGGGTGAGCGTGCCGGCGATAATATTGAGCAGGGTGGTTTTGCCGGCGCCGTTGGGACCGACGATGCCGATACGGTCATCCCGTTTTATTACATAGGAAAAATCCTGTATTACCGTTATACCGTTATAGCTTTTTGAAATATGGGACAGTTCGACGGTTTTGCGCCCGAGCCGGCTGCCGATACCTGCTATCTTTATATTTTTGTCCTGTTCGGGGGATGATTGGGCTGCCAGCTTTTCGTATCTTTCGATGCGGTCCCGGCTTTTGGTTTCCCGCGCCCGGGGACCACGCATAATCCATTGATATTCGCGCCGGAGTATGGTCTGTCTTTTACGTTCGCCGGCTTCCTGCATTTCGGCGCGCTGAACCTTGAGTTCCAGATACTTGGAATAATTCGCTTCGTATGAATACATAGAGCCGCGGGAGAGCTCGTTGATACGATTGACAATATGTTCAAGAAAATATCGGTCATGGGTGACCAGAATAAGTCCGCAGGTTAAGCTTTTCAGGTGCTCCTGGAGCCATTGAACCATTTCGCTGTCAAGATGGTTGGTAGGTTCGTCCAGAATAAGTATGTCTGCGGGCTGCACCAGCGCCGCCGCCAGGGCTACCCGCTTGCGCTGACCTCCCGACATTGTGCCGACCTTTTTGTCAAATTCGGTTATACCCAGCCTGGTCAGCATGGCTTTTGCCTCATACTCCGCAAGCTCCGCCCGGGTAAAAACCACATCGAGAGCTCGCAGCTCATCGTTTATCGCCGGATTCTGGGGCAGATAGGATATCCGCGTATGGGCATTTATCGCCGTATGCCCCCCGTCCGGCTCCTCCTCTCCCGCGAGGATTTTCAGCAGCGTACTTTTACCCGTGCCGTTGACCCCGATGATAGCGATTTTATCTCCGTCATTCAGATAGAGCGATACATCCTCAAGCAGTGTTTTGGTGCCGTAGTTTTTTGATATATGTTCTGCCGCGAGCAGCATAGGTTTCTCCTTGTGTTTTTTATTGCTATCTTAACAGATGCCAGATGCCCATGATAAGCCAGTTGGGCGCCAGTTTCGCCGTGAGGCGGTGCAGGAAGGTATGCGGACCGCAGGTGACGACCGCGAGTCCCAGTCTGTTCCCCAGCAGCGCGCAGCCGGCGACAAAAGCCGGGGAAACCTTGAGCGGGAAGTGCTTTACCGGATCGGCGTTTTTTGTATCGACCGCGATATCCATGAACTCGGTGCGGGTCCAGCCGGGGCATACGGCGGTGACATGAATGCCTCTGCCGCGCAGTTCCCACCTCAGCGACCGGGTGTAACTGAGCACAAAGGCCTTTGAGGCGGCGTATACATTGAATCCGGGCAGGGGCTGAAAGGCCGAACTGGAGGACAGCTCGAACAGTCTGCTTCCGCGGCTCATATAGGGCAGCACCGCAAGGGTGACATCGACAAGGGCACGCACATTTACATCCAGCATTCCGTGAATCTCTTCGCGGGTCAGATCGTTATAATTGCCGATTTTACCGAAGCCGGCAGCGTTTACCAGATAGCGTACGTCCGGTTTATGCTCGCGCAGCAGTCTTTTCAGTTCCTCAATACTTGACTGCTGCCCGAGGGCCAACATGTACCGGCGTACGGGAATATTCAGTTTATCGGCAAGGGCGCTGG
>JAQVWU010000043.1 GCA_028709565.1 Eubacteriales bacterium | reverse complement strand
GGAATATTACCGCATTGAGAATGACGATTTTTCGGTATATCTCAGCAATATCTGCGCCGGGGGCAGCAGAACCGAAGCTGCCGGCAATGGCAATAAAGACAGGCTGACCCTGGACGATGTGACCGCCCTGTCCCAAAAAGGCGAAGCCCTCTCGTGGGCGGATTTTGAGCGTTTTTATTACGTGGAAACCGGCTCCGGTCTCTATATCCGCGTTTATGAAATCGATTCTTTGTTCTCGCTTTGGATAGGCGGAGCCGGGCTTGACATCGAACCCATGTATATCAGCCTGCGCACCGGTACCGAGCCGGAGTATGCCGTCGACATTAGATGGGAGGACGTTAAGGACTTTATCGGCAGGCACAGAAATCTGCGGGTATACAGATCCGTTTCGGACAATTCGGATGATTCGGAGTTTTGTAAAAGAGCCGAGGTTGTTCTTTACGATGACGGAACCTTCACCTTTACCTTTTCGCCTGTCAGCAGTTATCTGGGATACGGAACTTATGAGACCGACGATGAGCGGCTGATATTGAATACCGATGACGGACAATATACCTATGTATTTGACATGACGGACGATACCCTTGTGTTCAACGCCGCCGCTTCCGCATATCAGCTGTGGCAATACGGCATAACCGACGGTTCGGTTTTAAAAATGTACTGATGGTTCTCTGACCCCAAAAATTAAACACGGGCCGATTGTTATCTGCCCGTGTTTAATTTTATTATACCGTTATCGGTCCGGCGGTTTGCGTGTGATATTCTGTCCTGGCGGTCTGTTCCGCGGCGGGTTTCTGCGCTGCTGTTCCTTCATGAGCAGATACTTTGCCTCGGCGGCAGCCCTCCTTTTTTTCTTAAAATGCCGGATAATATAATTGCGTATGACGAGGAAGATGAGCAGAACGGCGGCGCCTATGACGATTATGAGCACCAGCCACAGCAGTATGGTCAGAATGAGCGGAAAATCGCGGCCGTGCATGGATATACTGTGCAGCCAGTAGCCGTATTCGCCCTCGTAAAAGATATTGTCGGTCGGTCTTATCCATATTTTTATCCCGTCTATCGTACTGCTGTAATCGGCGATTTCCGAGATGTCAAAGCCTACCTGCGACCAGACGTCTGTCTTTAAGTCGGTTATCCCCTCGTAGGTGACGCAGGGTTTGCCGTTCACGCCGTTTGAATAGAGCCGTATCATCATGGTGACCGACGTAACCTCCTCGGGAGCGACCGCGTTTATTTTAAGCGAGATGAAACCGCTGTCCCGTATATCCATCGGTATGTCGAAATAAGACCCGGCTCCCATATATTCGGTCGCAGACCCCTTGAACATTTTCACATACAGCATGGACAGATCATCCATGGCGCCGCCGCGCAGTTCTATATAATCGGCGTTGTCGGTGGGATAAAAACCGCTGAGCCCGCCTGTGGTAAAGTCATAGAGAATCTCGCCCTCTTTTTTCTTTTCAATAGTCTCAATGTCCAGCGCGTCGGAGTTGAGCAGATGTCTTTTGGTGAGCGCTTTTTCGTCGAATCCGGGGATGACATCCTTCCAGGATTCGATTTTAAGCTGATTCAGGGCGTATGAGGTGGTTTGAAGCGACCTCTGGGTATCGATAAACTTAAATGTGGTATATATCGGCTTGGTGTCTTTGGGGGTGTTGTATGAATCCTCGTCCTTTGACCACAGACCGTAATACAATCCCGCTTCGTCGGCCGTGTCCACATGTCTGTGATAGATGAGCGCTTCTATATAGGGATTAAAGGCCGTCTTGTAATAAGCCAGTGCGTAAACCGCGGCCTGGGTTATCAGGGCTGCTGATTCGGGTTCGGCGTTTATACCGAATCCGCCCACAAGCATCGGGCGCCGCGCGCCTTTGTAAAGAAAATTGTCCTGACCCAGAAAGTCACATAAAACGTCAATATTCGCCATGGAGATATAAGGAGTATCGACATTGGCGACGGCGAGCGAATCCTCGCGGTAGTCGGTGATATGGGGATATGACGGATATGCCGATGCGGAAAGACCCCACGGCAGGTCACCCGAATATCTGATCTTTGCGGCGAAAGCCTCAAGCAGGCTCCTTGACGAATAATCGATCTGCTCGTCGGCTGTGATTGCCGGGTCGGAGGTTGCCGCGTTGAAATTGTTGCCCACCGACAGATAGACGCGCCCGTTTGCATACACCGAGCGGAGGGCGGTGGCGGCTATCCTGAAAGCCGTGATATATGAGTTGAGATAACCGTCAAGCGACCGGGGTCCCATATAATTATAGGCGCGGTTATTGTTTACCTCATAGCCGAATATAAAACTGCCGGCAAATCCGTATTGCCTGTCCGGGGAGGTATACCGGCGGGCGATAAAATCGAGAAAGGATTCAAGATACATAACGCATTCGCGGTCGCCGACATTGAACGCATAGAGAGAGGCTGTGGTAACCTCGGATGCGGCATACAGACAGCCGAGTTTTTGCGGCATGTCCTGGGCCGGGCGGGACAGGATTATATTCAGATAACAGTGGACACCGGCCTCGGTGAACTGTTTGATACGGTAATCGAGTCTTTCAAGCTTTTCGCGGTTAAGATAATAGGTGGTATTTCCGTATATATAATCGAGTGAATCGGCGCTCTTCGCGTCAAGCAGGTATTCGTTTACCGCCACGTTTATGACGGTATGCGAAATACCCAGCTCCTGCGCGTCGCCGGTGAGCTGCACGTTGAGCCCTTTTTTCGAAGGATATGCGGGATATTCATAGGTTGCCGGGGCGATCAGCTCGGGGTTTTCAATATAACGCGCCCATCCGAAGATACCGTATGAGCCGCCCGGCTGTCTGAAAGCCAGCAGGAATTTCGAATAAATCCGCTGTGATCCGATTTCAAAATCCAGGGTCAGGGACATCTTTTCGGCGGCCCTGACCTCCGCTGCGGGTGTCATCCCGTCCAGATCCGAAACGCTCTGCCACGGGTAAAGCTCAAAGACAAACAGCGTTTCGCCTTTGTGTCTTTGGGCATCTTCTTTTGTGAGGACGGCACGCATGTCTATTCTGATAATATCCTTTTCGCGCACCAGGATAACCGAGGTCAAACCCTCATCTCCGGCATCGGCGCACAGGACAGTCAGCGAGAATATAAACGCCGTCAGCACGCACACGAAAACGGCGAAAAAAACACGCATGTACCTTTTCATAAACACGACACTACCTTTCCGTCAGATTCGTCAGAGAACGGCACTTGAATTGAAATTAAAAAAGAAAGGAACGGGTGTTCTTTTCGTTTTTAATGTTAAGTATATTAAATTGTGCCGGCAGCCTTTATAATGGCTGCGAAATCGTCTTCCTTTAACGAGGCGCCTCCGATGAGTCCCCCGTCGATGTTTTCTTTTGAGAGAAGTTCGGCGGCGTTTGAGGCGTTCATGGAGCCTCCGTACAGGATGGCGGTCTTTTGACCCGCTTCGCCGTATTTTTTTGTCAACAGGTCGCGGATGAGCGCGCATTCGCATTCCGCCTGCTCGGATGTGGCGGTTTTACCGGTCCCGATAGCCCATATCGGTTCATAGGCAATAATTACCCTTTCCAGTTCATCCTTTGTAACACCCAGCAGGGCGGTGTACAGCTGCATTGTGACAAGCTCGTCGGTAATGCCGCTTTCCCGTTCGTCAATGTCCTCTCCGACACATAAAATGACCTTAAGTCCGCCCTTCAGCGCGGCTCTCGCGCGCAGGTTGACGGTTACGTCGGTTTCGCCGAAATACCCGCGCCGTTCGCTGTGGCCTACCACGACATATTCGACACCGCATTCGCGCAGCATGGCGGCGGAAATCTCACCCGTGTATGCGCCCGCTTCGGCGTAATGTACATTTTGAGCCCCGATTTTTATCGGTGTTCCCGATACCGCGGCAGCCGCGGCGTGAATGTCGGTAAACGGGACACAAAGTATAATATCCGCTCCGTCGATATTTTCTATTTTTGGCAGCAGACTGCCGATGTACAATGTGGCCTGGGCCGGCGTTTTGTTCATCTTCCAGTTGCCCGCGATTATTTTTTTCCGTCTGCGTTCCGAATTGTTCATTTTTTATGAATCCGTTTCTTAATTATATGTGTTATATTATCTTATTTGTCGTCTTTGTCGTCCAGGCAGGCGATGCCCGGCAGAACCAGTCCCTCAAGGAATTCCAGGGAGGCGCCTCCTCCGGTGGAGATATGCGTCATACGGTCGGCAAATCCGAGCTGTTCCACGGCTGCTGCGCTGTCGCCGCCGCCGATAATAGAAACCGCTCCGCTGTCCGCTACGGCGCGGGCTACGGCGCGTGTTCCCGAGGCGAACTTTTCCCATTCGGAAACGCCCATGGGACCGTTCCAGACCACCGTTCCCGCCCCCTTTATCGCCGACGCGAAGAGCGCTTCGCTGCGGGGACCTATATCAAGACCCATATACCCGTCGGGGATATTGTCCGAATCTACCAGATAATAGTTGCAGTCGGGGGAGTATCTGTCACCGGTCCGGTTGTCAATGGGCAGCAGAAAACGCACGCCCGCGGCGACGGCTTCGGCTTTGAGACTGCGCGCCAGTTCAACCTTGTCGTCCTCGCAAAGCGAGTCGCCTATGGTGAAACCCTCCGCCTTGAAAAAGGTGTACGCCATTGCGCCCCCTATTATCAGCGTGTCCACCTTTGTAAGCAGATTCATTATAACGCCTATTTTATCGGACACCTTGACTCCGCCGAGGATTGCGACAAACGGCCGTTTCGGGTCGGTGAGCGCGCCTCCCATTATTGAAATTTCTTTTTGTATGAGATAACCGCAGACTGCCGGCAGATAATCTGCAACGCCGGCGGTGGAGGCGTGAGCCCGGTGCGAGGTGCCGAAGGCGTCGTTTACATATATTTCGCCGAGTGAGGCAAGGGCCGCGGCAAAAGCGGGATCGTTCTTCTCCTCCTCTTTGTGAAAGCGCACGTTTTCAATCAGCATAATGTCGCCGTCGTTGAGTGCGGTGGCCTTTGCCCTGGCGTCATCGCCGATGACATCGGACGCGAAGATAACATCGCGCCCGAGCAGCTCGCCGAGGCGTTTTGCTACCGGAGCCAGGGAGAAGGCGGGATTGAATTCGCCCTTCGGACGTCCGAAATGTGAGCAGAGAATCACACGGGCGCCGTGTGAAGACAGATAATTTATGGTAGGGAGAGCCTCTTTTATACGTTTGTCATCCGTGATGGCGCCGTTGACGACAGGAACATTGAAATCACAGCGGGTAAGCACCCTCTTGCCGGCTACCCCGATATCCTCTATTGTTTTCTTATTGTACATATTTATTTCCCCTCATATAATTTATATAACAGTAATATTACCATATGTTTTTAATTTTATCAATATGAAATTCATGAAATTCCGAAAATTTTGATTAAATTTATATTATTTCGCCTTTACATACTTTTATCCGTCTTCGTATCGCGAATTAATTTTGCATCCGGTGTTTACAAAGTATTGTTTTAATGCTATAATATTAAATACAGATTTATATTTTAGTATAATAATATAATAATAATAATGCAAATCAAACCGGAAAACCAATAGCCGGAAAAGGAGACACAGTGACATAATGGAAACAAATCACCGGGGCGCTGCCATACCGAAAATAACCGTTGTGACCCTGCTTGTCGTTTCGGTATTGCTGGCGGCTCTGTCCGCGTTTTCACCGCTGAGCGCTTTTGGTTTGATATTTACAGCGGTTGCCGCAGCTTCCGCCGCCTTTGTATGCGGTTCGGTCGGTTCTCTCCTGCCGCTGCTTACGGGAATTGCGGCATACGGTCTGGCTTTGTTTTTTTTCGGAAATCCCGTAAGAGCGCTGACCGCCTGCGCCTTTGTTGTGTGCGCCCTTGTGATGAATGAAGCGCGCAGGCGCCGGCTGCCCCGTACAAAAACCGTGCTCGCCATATCGGCCGCGTACGGAACGGGCGGAATAATTTATATCCTGCTGGCTCTGACCGTCAATTGGGGCGGACTGTCGGCGGCTGCCTTTACCGCTGTGTATGATGCTTTTATATCCGGCATTGTTGAAAGCTTCGCTTCGGTCGGCTTTTCCGAAGATATTATTGATACGCTCATCGAATATCTCCTTGTTTTATCGCCTTCGCTGTCCATATGCCTGCTTTTTATCGTCGGGTATCTGACGACCGTATTTTATATGACGTTACACCGGGTATTCCGTTCGGAACCGGCAGCTGCGTGGCGTATTGAGATGAGTATGGTTTCGGCGGTTGTTTTTTTCGTGTCTTATGCGATAATCGCGGTTTTATCAACATCGAAAATAAACGCCGTATCTCTTGCGGCCGAAAACATAATCATAATACTCACACCCGGCTTAGCAATCATCGGTATAAGACGGACCATAGCCGGACTGAAGACCGGAGTCGGGAGATTCAGGCCGGTATTGACAGGCATTATTGTTTTATTTTTGATTTTCTATAATATTTCCCTCTTTGTTATTATCATTTCTCTCCTCGGGGCTGCCGATACGCTGGCGAACGGTATAAGAAAATACAGAATGAAACCCAAATAGGCGGACCGTCATATATATTTTATAGAAAGAACAGTCATGCTTAAAAAACTAAAGGAATTACTGACAGATCATTTTTATTGGAGGCTGCTGCTCAATATCGTAATAACGATGGTGTTCTTTGGCCTCTATATCGCGCTGAGCGGGAGGGAAAATATCGACCGCATACAGCTCGGGGTGATAATAATCATCATCTATGCTGCCGTCATTGTTGCTATAAGTATTGGGCGAAGGCTGGCGTCAAGAAGGTTTGATGCCGTAACCGTCAGTGATATGGGGTCGCCGCTGGGCAGCATTACACTGGATGTTATGAGCCGCCTGCGCCAGCCTGTTTTAATTTGTGACGAGAGCGGTAAAATAATCTGGTATAACAGGGAGATTACCCACCGTGTCGGACGCCGCGAGACGCTGTATGGTAAAAACATCGATATAATCAGCGACATTTCTCCAGCTGAAATAACCGCGGACGGCGTTGATATAGTGGCCTTCGGCACTACCTTCGGCGTGAACGGTTATAAAATTACGGCGCAGAGTAAAAATTATCTTCTGACATTGTGGTATGACAAGACCGAACTGGTTGAGGCATATCGGCGCATTGCCGACGAAACGGCGGTTGTCGCCTATATCATGGTGGACAATCTTGAGGAGCTCATGCAGTATGTCCAGGAAAAATACCGGACCGCCTCGTCGGAAATCGAAAGCGTGCTCAAGGCGTGGGCTGATTCGGTTCAGGGCATATTAAAGGAATACGAACGCGACCGTTATTTTTTCATATTCGACGCCTGCCATCTCGAACAGTTTATCTCCGAACGGTTTGACATACTGGACCGTGTCCGCGATATCCGTGTAGGAGAGAGCAGTCTGCCGGTTACCGTATCAATCGGTATCTCGGGAAGCGTTGGCAGTTATTCCGAGAAAGAAAGAGCCGCGAGGGCAGCCCTTGACATGGGGCTGCAGCGCGGGGGAGATCAGGTGGTAGTCAATACCGAGACGGGAATGGAGTTTTACGGCGGACGCACCAAGACTGTTCATAAAAGAACGAAGGTCCGCGCCCGGGTCGTGGCAAACGAACTGGCGGTGTTGATGTCGGGTTCTTCGAATACGCTGCTCATGGGTCACCGCAATATGGATTTTGACGCCCTGGGAGCCTGTGTGGGACTGGCGCGTCTGGCGATCTTCTGCGGAGTGAAGGTAAACATAATAGCAAACGAAAAAGACCCCAATTTGAAAAAATGTTTTGATAAACTGAAAAATCTGCCCGAATACAGAAACATGTTCGTGGGCGCCATAGAAGCGCAGGATATGCTGACCTCCGAAACGCTGCTTGTAATCGCCGATGTCAACAACAAAACGCAGTTCGAAGCCCCCGATGTGGCGGAAAACGCCTTTAAAACGGTTATTGTGGACCATCACCGCAAAACAGCCGAGTTTAAAAATCAACCGGCTATCGCATATATAGAACCGTCCGCCTCCTCCGCGTGCGAACTTGTGGCGGAAATACTCGAGCAGGCCATGCCCTCCGGCAACCTCGCTAAACACGAAGCGGATATTATGTTCGCGGGTATACTGCTGGATACAAAACAGTTCACGCGCAATACCGGAACGCGTACATTTTCGGCAGCCCTTTATCTGCGGGGTGAGGGCGCGAACCCCGCGGACGCGCAGACCCTCTTCAAAACCAATCTGGACAGCATAATACGTGAGGCGAAATTCACCACCAATGTATATATATACCGGGGACTTATTGCCATTGCGGTAAACGACGGCGATGACAATACCATGTCCGACAGGATCGCCGGCGCCAAAGCGGCCGATAAACTGCTTACCGTTGACGGGGTAGCCGCTTCATTTGCCCTGTGCAGTATAGAGGATACCGTTTATATATCCGCAAGGTCCTCCGGGGTTATCAACGTGCAGCTGATTATTGAGAAAATCGGCGGCGGCGGGCACTTTGACGCCGCGGCAACCCAACTGCAGGGCGAGGGCATGACCGAAGCGCTGACCCGGCTCAAGGTCACCATTGACGAATATCTCAAAGAACTGCAGTAAGCAGCAAACAATCATACAATCATACAATCAAAACAATTAAACAATCAAACTATAAAACCGAATCAGTAATTTGAAAATTAAGGAGTTACCGACATGATACGACTGGGATGCTGTATACCGGGAGCCTCTTTTATGCCCGAAGGTGTGGGAGAGGTCGACCGGTCGACGTACGGAATATTATCCGCCGGCTGCCGGACCATCCGGGACACCGGATATGATTACGCCGAAGCCGCTGTGGGACTGTTGATGAAGATGACCGGGGAGGAATATAAACGGGCAAAGGACGAAGGTGAAATCCGTATAGAAGCCGCCAACAGCTTTATTCCGGGCCATATGCATATATCGAAGATTTCGGATGAAATGACCGATTTTATCGATCGCGCCATGGAACGGGTGAGCGGTCTGGGCGCCGGGATTCTCGTATTCGGCAGCGGCGCGTCAAGACGAGTGCCCGAGGGGGTCTCCCGTGAAGAGGGACTGGCACATCTCACCGATTTCCTCACCGTGTGCGACGAATATGCGGGCAAACACGGCATCACCTTGGCACTGGAACCGCTCAATACCCGCGAGACAAATATGATCAACACCCTTGCCGAGGGTGCTTCGCTGGTCCGGCGCATGATGGCGGCGGGCTGCGATAATATTAAACTGCTCGCCGATACATATCACATGAGCCGGGAAGGACTGGGCGAAGACCGGGGCGAAAACGAATATAACGAGGAAAGCTTCACCGTTCTCGGGGAAGCGGAGGATATTATCGTTCACGCGCACGCGGCGGAACCCTTTGACCGTACATATCCGGGTTCTCATGACGGCGTTTACCTCACCCGCTTTGCCGAAGCGCTGAAAAAGACGGCATACGGGGGCCGGGTTTCGGTTGAATGCGGATTCTCGGATTTTATTGCCGAGAGCGCCCTGGCGCTGAAATTTTTCAGAGGTATATTTTAGCAGAAACCAAAAAAGATGACAACCAAAATAACCGGATACCAATAACAACCGACGGAGGTGTGTATATAAAATGAAGGTTATATTGACACAGGATGTAAAGTCACAGGGAAAAAAGGGTGAGATTAAAAACGTATCGGACGGCTACGCGCGCAATTATCTCTTTCCGAGAGGGCTGGCCGTTGAGGTGAACGATCAGGTGTTAAAAGAGCTTGAGAATAAGGAGCGGGCGAAAAAATTCAAAGAAGATACCGAAAAACGGCATGCTGAGGAACTCGCGGCAAAACTGGAGGGTGTAGCGGTCAAAATAACCGCGACAGCCGGCGCCGACGGCAAGCTTTACGGCTCGATTACCGCCAAGGATATCGCGGAGGCATTGCTCGAGCAGCATAATATAGAAATAGACCGCCGCAAGATTCAAATGGATGACCATATCAAAGCCTACGGTTCCTATGCGCCCGAGATAAAACTGTTTCCGGGTGTTGTGGGCAATATTAATGTGATAATTGCCGGCAAATAATATGACGGCACAAAACGACGAACTGGGCAGGCGGCTGCCGTTTTCCCTTGAAGCGGAGCAGTCGGTATTGGGTTCTGTTCTCATAGATCCCGAATCGTTTAACGACATAGCCAACATAATAACCCACGAAGATTTTTACATTGCCGACCATCGGGAGATTTATCTGTCCATGCAGGAATTGTTTCTGCAGAACCGTACAATCGATGTGGTTACTCTGATTGATATGCTGGTAAAACGCGGGCTGTATGCCACAAACGATCAGGGCAGGGCATATATAAAGGTGATAGCCGAGATGGTTCCGTCAGCCTCCAATGTCCGGGATTATGCCCGCATTGTACGGGAAAAATCGCTGCTCAGAAGTCTGATAGCCGCGTGCGGCGAGATTACCGAAACGGCGTATGCGTCCCATGATGAAGTGAACACCATTCTCGACAATGCCGAACAGAAGATATTCAACATTGTTCAGGGGAACGAGAAAAAGGGTTTCAGACACATCCGTGATGTTATCATTGCGGTATACGATCATCTGAAATCGCTGAGTGAGAACCCGGAAGCGGAAAAGGGTATACCGACCGGCTTTTCCGAACTGGACAAGGTCCTTGTGGGATTGGGCGCCGGCGACCTTGTGCTCGTGGGGGCGCGCCCCGGTATGGGCAAAACCAGCTTTGCTATGAACATCGCGACAATGGCGGCGAAGAAAACCAAAAAGAGCGTTGCCGTATTTTCCCTTGAAATGTCCTGCGAACAGCTGGTCATACGTATGCTGTCATCCGAAGCCCTTATTGACAGCTATAACATGCGTACCGGACGTCTTTCCAACGAGGACTGGAACAAGCTGGCAGAGGCGGCGGGGACGCTGTCCGAATGCGATATACTGATTGACGACACATCGGGCATCACCGTCACCGGCATGAAGGCGAAACTCAGACGGGAAAAAAACCTGGGTCTGGTCGTGATAGATTATCTTCAGCTTATGCAGGGAGAGCGCCGCAACGAGAACAGGGTGCAGGAGGTTTCCGAAATCTCGCGCAACCTGAAGCTGCTCGCCAAGGAACTGCGTGTGCCGGTTATAACCTGCGCCCAGCTGTCCCGCGCCCCCGAATCGAGGTCGGGTAATATACCGCAGCTGTCCGACCTGCGCGACTCCGGCGCAATAGAGCAGGACGCCGATATAGTAATGTTTTTATACCGCCCCGATTACTATAAAGAAGGCAGGGATAAAAAACCGGACGAAATAAAACAGAATTACGCCGAGGTCATCGTCGCCAAGAACCGCCATGGCAGTACCTCCACGGTACCGATGGGCTGGTTCGGTCAGTATACAAAATTCACCACCAGGTCGGACCTGGAGGCGCCCCCCGAATATAAGCCCGCAAACAACTAACAACTAACAACTAACAATACTGAGCGAAAAACATAACAAATGGATTTGATAAATGCGGTAATCACAAAATTCCGGGATACAATAAATAAATACGATATGTTCGCCGATTGCGCGGCGGTGCTTTGCGGATTTTCCGGCGGAGCCGATTCGACGGCGCTGCTTGATTTGCTGCGGTTGTTCTGTGCCGAAAAGGGCATCAGACTCGGTGCAGTTCATGTCAACCATATGATACGCGGAGCCGACGCCGACAGAGACGAGGCGCACTGCGCACGATTCTGCGGTGAACGGGGAATCGAACTTTTTATACGGCGCGCCGATATACCGCAAATAGCCGCCGCGGAGAAGACGGGAACGGAGGAAACGGCAAGGCGGGAACGCTACCGCATATTCAATGACCTGTGTGATTCCGGGGGCTTTGACCGTATTGCCGTCGCTCATAATGCCGGGGATAATTTTGAAACGGTGCTCTTCAATCTGTTCCGCGGAACGGGTATTCGCGGTTTGAGCGGCATCCCTCCGGTCAGGGACAATATCGTACGTCCGCTCATCGGGTGCTCAAAAACGGAAATATCCGGATATTGCGGTGAGAACCGACTCGTTTATGTAAGCGATGACAGCAACGCCGATACGGTTTATACCCGTAATTTTATACGGCGTGAGATAATCCCGCTGGCTTTGAGGGTAAATTCAGCGGCGGAGGAAAATGTAACCCGCATGTGCGAACAGCTCCGCCGTGACAGCGATTTTCTGGACGGGATAGCCGGCACCTCAACCGCGCCGGAGAGTGACGCCATGCTGACCAGGCGCATAGCTCACGGTTATACGTCCTTCACCGGCGGAGGCAGGCTGAGCCGGGTGCATATCGAGAATGCCGCGGAGCTGATACGGGATGGTAAACTGCACGGCTCGGTTTCACTCCCCGCCGGGGTCTCAATAAGGAAAACCCGTTCCGGTTTTATATTTGAAAATACCGACGGGAATCCGCCCGAACCTTTCCGATATCCGCTCAAACCGGGCAAAAACGACCCTGGTGCACCGGGTATCGTCTATCTTTGTGCGTGTCCCGAAGCAACAGAAGAAATTAAGAAAATCCCGGAAATCCCGGAAATCCCGGAAATAAAAGAAGTCAAAAATATTTACAGATTA
>JAQVWU010000395.1 GCA_028709565.1 Eubacteriales bacterium | reverse complement strand
ATATCGCGAAGAACAGTTTTCCTTTTCTATAAGAAACCCTGATGTTTTCCATTTTTCCTATGTAAAAATCCAAAGAGTCGATATTATTTATTTTGCCGATATAGTATCTCAGCGCGTCTTTTACCTGCGGCAAACCGCCGTGCAGCCCGAGCAGGACAATTTTAGGCAGGGCGTTTTCAAGGCAAAAGTCAAAACTTCCATGTTCCATGGACCAATGCTGCGGCGGCGTTTCAGGTTTAAGATTGTGCAGCCATAGTTGAACCGCGCGGTTTTCGAGCAGTTCACCCTCTGTTTTCTTCGCGGCATTCTCGTCACGCAGCAGTTCGCGGGCCACCCGGTAACGTATGGGAGCGTCGGCATTGTCCATCAGCCATTCGCATATTTTTATATCAAACATTTTTACCACCCGTTTTTAATATCTTCGATGATTCGGTCCAGCACCCGTTCCCGCTGTGCAGACGTATCATAAATCGTAAATCCGTACTTTTCCAAATGCCCGGACATGGACCGGCTGAATGAAACGGCGTCTTCGGCAACTGCCCGCAGTTCTTCATTGTTGAAATTATATGTCCAGTCGTCCTGTGTATCGTGTTTTTTGAAATCGCTAACAAACCCTTCGACCGTTTTCTTGTTTTGTACCAGTCCTATAAGCAAAAAGCTGTCTTTTAAGTTTTCAATCCCATAGGTTTTCAGCACGGGCGATATCCTGTCAAAATTAAAGTATCCCCCTTCCAGCACAAACCTGTTTCCGTTTACGGAGCCATGACTGTACGGCAGCAGTCCGCGCCCGTCAGCCGAAGAAAACATACCGAGAAAATGACCCAGAAACGGCGCTATATTATCCGTGGTCGTCTCTCTGTTCATGTTTAGTCCGATATCCAGCTGCGGATATGCCCCCTGAAACACGGCGGCAAGCTTATCGACACCGATGACGAAATAATTCAGCTCTTCGTTTATTTTTCCTGCCAGTGTAGATTTGCCGGATCTTGACGGACCGGCAATGATTATGTTTTTCAATAAAAGCATCTCCCCGGTTTAAGATTATAATCAACACTATTTTACCATAAATCAAACCCATCATCAATGATTTTATCCATTGACGGCGGGTTCTTGCGGCAAAGATTGCGGGTTTATAAAATACAATTGTCTTATTATTTGTTTTTTCCGTAGCTGATTGCGTTTTTGGGGCAAACCTGCTGACAGTTTGTGCACTGAAGGCACAACGCGGTGTTTATATCAGCCTTTTTATCTTCAGCAGAAACAACGACTGCACGGGAGGGACAGTCTTTTTCACATATCTTACAGCCGATACAGGCGTCCTTATTTACCCTTTCGGAGAGCCTCGCAAAGCGGCCGAAAACCTTTTGCAGCGCGGAAAACGGGCAGATAAGATTGTGGAAAACCTCCGGTTTGTATCTCAGTGTGACCAATACCGATACTGCCAGCCATATCGGCAGAATCGGCAGATTTTTACCCAGCAGTCTTTTTGATAAAAGCATAACCGCTATGCTGGCAATTAAAGATATCCATGTGAAACACCCGTTTTTCAGCCATTTGGGGGATTTCGATGTCTGGATCTTTAATTTTTTTGACAGCCACTCAGCGGGAAGCATCAGGGTATTCATCGGGCAAACATACCCGCAGTAAATCCTGCCGAAAACCAGCGCGGCGAGCAGGCTTACCCCGTATAACGCAAGCCACAGCATTACCTTCCCGTTTACCAGCAGAAACAAAAAAAGCCCAAGAAAAAGTATGCGAATTATATTGATTATGTATTTCATGAAATATCCGCCTCCTATTGATATTTTATTGTTATTATATTATTATTATAACGATATAATACAAAAAAAGGTGTTACCGATGTAACACATGGGGTTTGTTATGAAAAAATATTTGAAGCAGATAGGGCAGATTGACCTCATGAAATCAATAAATCCTCAGGACATTGAACCGTACCTGACCGAAGGCAGCTGCGCAGTCACCCAATACGGAAAAGACAATATCGTTCATTTTGTCGGGGACATCTGCTCAAAACTAGAAATCATTCTCTCCGGCCGGGTGGTTATTGAGCGTATTGACGAGTCTGGCAGTCTTATGACAATAGCGGAGTTTTTCGTGGGTGATGTGCTTGGCGGAAACCTGATGTTCTCGAAAAACCCCTATTATCCGATGACTGTCACGGCAAAAGAATCCACATTGATTTTTGCCATAAACAAAGACCTGCTTTTCTCTTTGTTTTCAAACAATCCCGATTTTTTCAGAAGCTATCTTGAGTATGTATCGGATAATACGGCAATCCTCGGGGAAAGAATAAAACACTATGTGAACAGAACAATCCGCGAAGGCATAATAAGCTATCTTGATTATGAGCACAAAAAGCAAAACTCGAATATCATCAGGCTGAACATGACGAAAAAGGCATTAGCCGAGAGAATCGGTGTGCAGAGGACATCGCTGTCCAGAGAACTGGCCAAAATGCGCGATGACGGCCTGATAGAATTTGATACGGTTTCTATTACACTGCTGAATAAGTTTTTTGAGTAAAATATATTTGAAGTGACAATTTGCTCCGTTTGTCAAATTAAAAATCATACATTTTCAAATATAAATTACCGCCTTTAAAAGCGGTAATTTATATGAGACCCTGATTTGCGGAGATGTTTTATTTTAGATTACTTTCTTTTTTTCAATAAGATTACATTAGATAAAACAAAAACAGTAAGTCCCAACAGCAGAAAATCACCTGTTTGTGCGGCTGCTGCTGTTGTCGTTTCGGTTTCTGTTGCAATAATATCGGCAGCGATAACTTCCGCTGCAGCCGCTGCCGCGTCTATCTCCGCCTGTTCACCCTCGCTCACATCTCCGAGTTTTACAAAGCCGTAAGAATCAGGTAACCAGGAGGTGACACCTATGGTGGAGACCATTTCAATACGGGTCTCTCCTGTTTCGTCCCAGTCGTTATAACAGCAGTTAATGCCGATGTCGCTGTTCATCGCAAGATTAAAATCACTTAGCTTCCAGCGAAGTTCGAT
>JAQVWU010000394.1 GCA_028709565.1 Eubacteriales bacterium | reverse complement strand
GTAATATCCAATTTGCCATTGGGAACACAGGTCTCTCCCGCCGCCCGCCTCTTTCAGATCCGCCCGCCGGGTGTGCTCAACGAACATCTTATATCGTTATACGGGGATGTATTTGAAAAATCAAACCGAACACCCCGCGAATCTGCAAGAAGCGGATGCACAATGCGTGCCCCTACAATTATCCGTCTAATCCCTCCAACATCGGACGTTTATACATCCCGCGGTTTATCAACAAAAAGGTTCTCAATTTGCCATTCCCAAACTTATTATCAGAGCATACCCTGCAATTTAACTCCACCTGCGGGTGACGGTGGGAGAGACCGGCGAGCACCGGGATACGGGCATTATACTTTTAATAATTTACTCCCAAAAACCTCTTTAACCGTTAGCAAAAACGACCCCAAATAACCTCAATTAGCAACAGACAGATTCGTTATACATGATGAAAGGAATTGTCGTACAATGAATGGTAACGTAAACGGCGGTGTCAGCAGAAAACCGCGGGCTAAGGCTTTTCTGCAGAACAAAATATTTCTTATTTTTTTTCTGCCTGTTATACTGCTGATTATAATCATCGCGGCGGCGCTGATTATAAGGCTGGCGAATGCGCCGGACGATAGCATCCCGGCAACCGCTCCGGGGGACTATATCTATGTCCTGCCCATCAAGGAGCGCGCCATCGACGGGCCGGTTGCTCCGGGCAGGGATCCCTTCGCCGACGGGGGCAATGCCGCCTTTATACTCGACGGCATTATGTACAACCCCGAGGGCACCTCCATAGCGGTACTGCGTTCCTCCGATTCGTCGTATATCGTATCCCCCGACGACGCGGTGGGCAGAACCGGATGGGTGGTCAGCGGCGTTACCGCCGATACCGTTACGATAACCAAGAACGAACGGTCCGAGATACTCTCACTCACCGCCGACGCGGTACAGGGCATATTCAATACGGACACGGAGGACATAGGATGATGGGACCGATTAAGAGGATGATTACCCTGTCTATGAAGAAGGCAATAAGACAGACCGCGCTGCTCCTGCTGCTGTGTATGATGACAGCCCTTGTCTGCGCCGCCGCCGGACCCGAATATCTCATACATACCGTCGTACCCGGGGACACCCTGGGCAAGATTGCCCGGCAGTACGACACAACGGCGGACGCCATCGCCGAACTCAACGGCATTGTAAATAAAAACATCATAGCGGTGGGGGACCAGCTTAAGATACCGGGCACCGCCGCCGAAACGACCGCCGAATTCATTGCTGAAACCGAACCCGAACCCGGGCCCGAACCGGAAATCACGCTGCCCAATGTCATCGGCGACCCCGACCCCGACACAGGTCTTGCCGGCATATACGAGGATATGAACACCGTCGTGTCGGTCAACTTCAGCAGGACCGACATCCGCGACGTGCTCAGCGCCTTCGCGGTGAATCTGGGCTGCAACGTCATCTTCAAGGGCACGGCCACCGAGATTTCGCTGGTGCTCAGCGACGTCACCATAGGCGAGGCCCTGGACTATGTGATGAAGCTGGTGGACATGACCTATATCATCGACGGGCGCACCATCATCGTGGGGCAGAAGCGGGATCTGATCCAGACCTTCAGCACCGAGCTGCAGGTTGCCGAATTCAATCTGCAATACGTGACGGCTGCCACCGTCATGCAGCAGATACGGGCCCTGGAGATAGAGGTGACCGCCACGGCCGCCGGCGACAACGAATACCGTTTCATCGCCAAGGGCCTGCCTGCCGATCTGTCAAAGGTGCGCGACCTCATCCGCATGATCGACAAACGGGAGAACAGCCTGCTGGACCCCGCGGCCGTCTCCTCGCTCTTCTATTCGATAGATCTCAAACATATCCGGGCGCAGGACCTGCAGCGGGTGCTTGCGGCCACATGGCTGCCCACCGGCGTGGTGCTGCCCGACCGTCCCTATACCCTGTATGTCTACGCCACCGCCGACGACTACAGACTGATTATGAACATATGCCGCACGGTGGACATCGAAGCCCCCGCCGGCTCCGATATACAGCTGCCCCAGATAAAACAGGTATCCCTGCGCTATGTCACCCTTGACCTCATCGAGGGTCAGATAACGGCCAACGCCGATGTCAGCATCATAAAAATCGCTACCAATAAATCGACCTTCTGGCTCAACGGCATGCCCGCCCAGCTTAACAAGGCGGCGGAGATTATCGCCCTGCTGGATACCGAGGCCAACATGCAGCTGAGCGGCCGGGACATCAAAGATAAATTCCGTCCCGTAACCCTCGATTTCATCGACGCCGCGCGCTTCAGTCAGGTGCTCGAGGGGCTGTCGCTGCCCTCCGGCCTGGTCTTCGGCGACAATCCGAAGACGCTGTATATCTACGCCACCGCCGATGAGTTTATCGCCATCTCAGAAGTCAAAGCGGTGGTGGATAAGGCCGAGAACGACGCCGGCACCGCGGCGGTATTCCGTCCGGTCACCCTGCGCCATATCACCGCCGCGCAGTTCAACGAAACGCTGGCCAATCTGTCGCTGCCCACCGGCATTATCTTCCCCAACAACGACAAGACGCTGTTTATCTACGCCGCTCCCGACGTGTTCGATTCCATCAACGATATGCAGCGGGTGGTGGACCTGCCCGACAACGCCGCCGACGCCGACACGGAGTTTATCACCGTCGTCCTGCGGCACATCACCGCCGAGCAGTTCAACTCCACGCTGGCGGCCGTCAACCTGCCCACCGGCATTATCTATTCGGACAACGAATACACCCTGTATGTCCACGCCACCCGTGAGGAGGAGGACGCCATCAACGCCATCAAGTCGGTGGTGGACGCCCCCCAGAACAACCTCAACGCCGGCTCCAAATTCAGATATATCACCCTGAGGTTTATGACCGCCGACCAGTTCAACGACACCCTGCGGGAGATGTCGCTGCCCACCGGCCTCACCTTCACCAACAACCCCTATACGCTGTATCTCTACTCCACCGCCTCCGAATACCGCGCGGTGAACGATATAAAGAACATGGTGGACGCCCCCC
>JAQVWU010000393.1:2362-3045 GCA_028709565.1 Eubacteriales bacterium | reverse complement strand
CGCAGGGCAGTCCGATCATCTCCGAGACGGCGGCGATATCGGCATCAACCGTTCTGCCTGTCCCGCTCTCCAGAGCCTTTATGATGTCATCGGCCAGCCTCACGGAGCCGGCGGTCATTTCTTCGGTGGTCAGGCCGGCGAAAGACCCGTCGCGGGCCGAGATAATGGGCTTGATATCGGCGCCGCAGCCCTGCAGGAACATCACGCCGCAGCCGTATTTTTCCTCGAGCACCGCCCGCGCCGCGCCCGGGAAATCGGCGGTGATGCTTAGATTATTGGGTCCGCAGGCGGTGGGATGGCAGGCATAGCTGTACAAAATGCCGCAGGCCTCCCCCTCGAACTTCAGAATAAACAGATCGTAATCGGCCGCGGCCGGGTCGGGATTGGGCTTCCACAGTATCCCGCCGGGCGAGGGATAGCGGCGGCTGATGCCGAAATCGGAGCCCGCCCGGTATAATGTCAGCTTCGCCTCCCGCAGCCCGTCCAGGCCCGCCCCGGTCAGTTCGGCCACAATGCCGATCACCATGTCCCGGTATTCCCGCCCGGCGCCGCTGCCCCCGTAGCCGCTCATGCCCAGCGCCCCGTGGGTATGGGTATATGAGAGGATGATGTTGTCGGCGGGTATACCGATTTTCCTTCCCAGCGCGTCGTACAGCGACTCCTCAAAAGATCTGTCGCCGCCC
>JAQVWU010000393.1:0-2352 GCA_028709565.1 Eubacteriales bacterium | reverse complement strand
CCGCCCGCTCCCCCGCCTCAATAACGGCGACGGTGGCATACCGCCTGTCGTGCACATCGGTCCACTCCTCGCCCCGCGCGGCGAAGCCGTATTGCACGAAGGGAAAGTCGGGGGTGATGTCACGTTTGTTTATCGCGAATTTCATTGTGTTTCTCCTCTGTTTTATTTCCGTTATATAAAATTATATTAAATGCGGATACATTTTATAGACGCGGTCCAGCTCCGCCTCCTGTCCCGGCGACAGCGTGACGGCGGGGTCCAGGCACAGGTTGTTGGCCAGCAGCCCCTCCCTGCGCAGCACCTCCTGCACGCCCGCGATGCAGCCGGCAAAATCGTTGGCCGCGTCAAACACCGCCGCGTTCATATCGGTGACCTGAGCTCCGAGGGCCAGCAGCGCCGGTGTGGGTTTTGCATGCTTTGCCTCGCGGAACAGCTCCGCCGCCTTTTTGGTCCAGACCGCCCAGTGACCCAGCAGCCCCCCGACAAAGCGGGTTTCCATATCGCCGAAGCGGAAGGGGGTGAGCAGGTCGGCGATGATATTGTCGTCGTTGCCGGTGTACAGCGCCACCCCCTCGGGAGCGGCGGCCCGGGCCACGTCGACTGTGGCGTAGCGGTCGAAGGCGGCGCACTTGACGGCGGCAACCTTGTCAATGGCGCACAGCCGCCGCCAGTAGTCATAGCCGAGTTTGATGCCCCCGGCCTTCTGCTGCAGGTAAAAGCCCACCACCGGCAGCACGGCGGCCACCGCTTCGGTCCGCGCGATCATGGCGTCCTGTGTCATGCCCCCCAAACCGCCGGGGCTGAGCAGCACCGCGTCATAGCCCTCGGCCGCGGCGAGCCGGGCTTCGGTCACCGCCTGTTCGGTGGGTCCGCAGGCGCCGGCGACGCGGATTATCACCCGGCCCGTCCGGGCTTCATATGCATCGGTCTCCTCCCGCACCGCCCGCAGCACCGGCAGCAGCAGGTTGAATTGAGGCTGCCGTATCTCAAACTGGGTGGTGTGCACCGCCGCGGCCACACCGTCGGCGCCGCAGTCCAGATAATGGCGTATGAGCCGGCGCTGGCGGCCTTCGTCAAAGCGCCGTTCATCGTCCACGGCCAGGGGCACGGCGGGGATAAAGCCGCCTGCCGCGAGGGCTGCCATGGCCTTTTTATGTCTCGGTGTCATCAGTATTTACCTCCGCTCTCCTCAAAATGGGTGCTCTTGCCCAGCGAACGCCCGCCCGAGGCGATCCATTCGGCCTGCCACCGGATAAGGGTGTCGGCCGGCACCGACGGATATCCCAGTGCCTCCATGGCGGCCGACGGGTCGCTCAGCAGGCACCCGCCGCCCTCGTCCCCGGCAAAGCGCGGGGTGACTCCCAGATGCGCGGCCAGTTTATGGGCGGTCCTGCGCACCGACAGCGTCTCGGGGCCGGTTATATTCAGTTTTGCCGCCGGCGATTCGGCCAGCAGCAGCCCCCGTATGGCGGCCTCGTTGGCGTAGCCCTGCCACACGCAGTTGAAGCAGGGGACATTGAGCGATACCTCCCCGCCGTTGACCAGTTTTTCGGCGATGTCGTACAGCACGCCGTAGCGCAGGTCGACGGCATAGTTGAGCCGCAGCAACAGCGCCCTGGTACCCCATACCGAGGCGGCGTATTCGAAGGCCCGCTCCCTCGCCAGGCAGCTCATGGCGTATTCGCCCACCGGCGCCGGCGGCGTATCCTCGGCGCAGCCCCCGCTCCCGGGACCGACGAACGGGTATATATTCCCCGACGAGAAGACGGTGAAGCGGGAGTCGCGAAAGCGCGAGGCGACCAGGGCCGGCAGCGTGGCGTTCATGGCCCAGGTCAGGCCGGCGTTGCCCGATGTGCCGAACTTTCTGCCCGCCATAAATATGATATTCTCTGCGTCGGGCAGCGCGTCGGCTGCGTCCCGGTCCAGCAGGTCGCAGGAGATGGTTTCCACCCCGTGTCCGGCGAGCCGGCGCGCCACCCCCTCGTCCCCGAACCGGGAGACGGCGATAATCTTTTTATCCGCCCCCGCTGCCTTCTTGGCCAGCACGCACAGGGTGGGCCCCATCTTGCCCCCCGCCCCCAGGACCATAATGTCCCCCTCAATGCGCTTCATGTCGGCAACCAGCGCCGCCGAAGGCCCGGTCAGCAGCCCGTCAAGCTTTTCCTCGGTCCACATAGCTTCTCCTCTCCGTTCATGTTTGTTTTCTTCATTATTATATATAGCGGTATCCGCACCCGATGCATGCGATGTATTTACTCAGACGCGCAATGCTCGCCCCTACGGACTCTGTGCGAATTTATGCTAAACCTGCCGAATATATACGGTGTTAAAATATCCTATGACTGTACATCG
>JAQVWU010000042.1 GCA_028709565.1 Eubacteriales bacterium | reverse complement strand
AACCGAGCCCGCCTGAACTGTTATTAACATAACAAAAACCAAAACAAGAATTTTCTTTAACATATTGTATACCTCCATAATCATTTAACTTAATAGTAAATCTTTTTTAACGGAAAGTCAATAGCGTTTTAGCGGTTATTTTCATTTTTTAAATGTACGGCATATTTATTGCGTATTATAGAAACAGTCCGATCCGCTAAAAATTATTTAAACAATATAGCTGTTGCAAAAAACCAGCACATATGGTATAATAAATCAATAATTAAAAAACTGAGAAATTAATAAAACAATATATATTTTAGGAGAAATCAATGAAATATCGTGAATTCGGAAAGACAGGGAAGCAGATTTCACAGGTCGGTTTCGGATGCATGCGCCTGCCTGAAATCGAAAAGGACGGCAATTGGACGATTGACGAAGAAAAAGCCATACCAATGCTGCGCCGCGCTTATGAAAAAGGAATAAACTATTTTGATACCGCGGTGTTTTACTGCCATAGCAACAGTCAGTATACCCTCGGCCGGGCAGTCAAACCCTTTCGCGACAAGGTCATGCTGTCAACAAAGCTGCCCCTTGATATGGTGAAAAAAACAGACGACTTCAAAAAAGTATTGCTGCAGTCCCTTGAGCGAATGGATACCACATATATTGACTTCTACCATTTTCACGGGATAAACAAGGGCGCCTTCGACGATGTAATCGCACCCCTCAAGCTCATGGACGCGGCGAGACGGGCGATTGATGAGGGGCTTATACACCACGTCTCCTTTTCCTTCCATGACAAACCCGCCAATATGAAATATATCATCGACCGCGGCGAAATATTTTCATCGGTGCTTCTGCAGTATAATCTCCTTGACCGCTCCAACGAAGAGGCGCTTGCAAACGCCCATGAGACGGGACTGGGAACGGTAATAATGGGACCGGTTGCAGGCGGCAGACTCGCCGCGCCTTCGTCCCTCTATGAAAAGCTGCTGGGAAAGAAGGGTTCCACCTCCGAACTGGCGCTGCGCTTCGTGCTGGGCAATCCGAATGTATCCTGCGCGCTGTCGGGTATGACCGATCTGGACATGGTTGAAGCAAATACCGATGTAGGCGATGATGATGTGCCCATGACCGAAGAAGACCATAAAAAAGCGATTGTCATGATGGAGGAACTGAAGAAATTCTCGGACCTCTACTGCACCGGCTGCGAATACTGCATGCCCTGCCCCCAGGAGGTTGAAATCCCCCGCCTCTTCGACAGCTGGACATATTACAACGTTTACGGACTCAGGGACAACGGACGGCATATGTATGCCCGCCTCAAAAAGAAGGCGGAAGACTGTATTGAATGCGGTGTCTGCAAAAAGAAATGTCCGCAGAATATCGATATACCGGTGAGAATAAAGGAAATCGGAGCCACACTGGGCGAATAAAAACGGGGCCGGCCGATATATATAATAAATCAATATAAATCAAATAATAAATTATTACGGAGGACATTGTTATGTCTGATAAAGTACGTATTGCGGTTGTCGGTACCAGCGGCCGGGGAACCGGTCATGTAAATACACTGGCGGCTATGCCCGATGTAGCCATTGTTGCCGTATGCGATGTCTATGAAGACCGGGTTATGAACGCTAAAAAATCCGCCGAGAAAATTGCCGGCGGCACGGTATCCGCCTATACCGATTACCGGGCTATGATTGCCGCGGGCGGCATTGACGGCGTCGTTGTCGCCTCTTCCTGGGAATCCCACGGCTATATAGCCGCCCACGCCCTCAGCGCCGGAATATATACGGCTGTCGAATGCGGAGGCGCCGCGTCGATTGACGAGTGCTGGCAGATCGTGCGCGCCTTTGAAAAAACCGGTGCCCACTGTATGTATCTTGAAAACTGCTGCTACGGACGCGAGGAGATGACCCTGCTGCGCATGATAAAGGAAAACATGTTCGGTGAGATTATTCATGCCCAGGGCGGTTATGAACACGACCTGCGGGACGAAATCGCCTACGGCCATGAACGCCGCCATTATCGCTATGATAACTACCGTCACCGCAACGGCGAGCTGTATCCCGCCCACGCGCTGGGCCCGATGCAGAAATACGTCAATATCAACCGCGGAAACCGTATGCTGACTCTGGTTTCCATGGCTTCCAAGGCCCGGGGTCTGCATGAATATATCGTAAAAAGCAAGGGCAGCGACAGCGAATACGCCTCTCACGAAATAAATCAGGGCGATATTGTCAATACTTTAATCAAATGCGCCCACGGGGAAACCCTCCTGCTCACCCATGACACCACCCTCCCCCGCCCCTATTCAAGAGGCGGACGCGTACAGGGCACCCGCGGTTTGTGGATGGAGGACAACGCTTCCGTTTATCTTGAGGGTAAAAGCCCCGACCATACCTGGGAAGAATTTTCAAAATATATGGCCGACCCCGCCTATGAACACCCCCTGTGGACAGAATACCGCAACAGGGGCGTTGAGGGCGGACACGGAGGCATGGACTATCTGGTGCTGCGCGCCTTTGTCGAAAGTGTGCGCGAGCGGCAGGAACCCCCGCTTGACGCGTATGACACCGCGGTTTTGATGGCGGTTACCGCGCTCAGCGAGCAGTCGATTATGCTTGGTTCGGCGCCCGTCGCCGTTCCCGATTTTACCGACGGCAAATGGATAAAACGCAAACCGGCTCCCGCGAGCAAATACGCGCTGGACGCCGTCCATTACGACCTGTTCTGACCGCATATAATATTAAATATATAAACATATGAACAAAGTAAAAATCGGTATTGCCGGAACCGGCAGCCGGGGTATGTTTTTACTTTCGGTGCTGGGCGGTATGGAGGATGTATATATAAGCGGTGTATGCGATCTGTATGAAGACCGCCGCAATGCCGCCCGGTCTGCGGCCGAAACCGCGCAAAAGGGAGCGCCCGTTTCGGCATTTGCCGATTACCGTGAACTGCTGACGAGCGGCATTGATGCCGTAGTTATAGCCACCTCCTGGGATTCGCACACCGCAATCGCGGTTGAAGCCATGGAGAGGGGTGTGAAGCCCGGTGTGGAATGCGGGGGCGCCTCCTCGCTTGATGAGTGCTGGCGTCTGGTAAGAACCTCGGAGCGCTGCGGCGTCCCCATGATGTACCTTGAGAATTGCTGCCGGGGACGCGAAGAAATGACATTGTCCAATATGATACGCATGGGGTGTTTCGGCAGGATTATACACGTCCAGGGCGGATATCAGCACGATATCCGCCACCTTGTCGCCTCACGCGACAGCGGCAGAATGGCGCGTTTTGAGAGCTACATGCACCGCAGCGCCGAAATATATCCGTCGCATGAACTCGGGCCCATAATGAAATATCTTGATATCAATCGCGGAAACAGATTTCTCTCACTGGTTTCCGTGACGTCAAAATCCGCGGGTATGCGCCGGTATAACGGCGAAGACGCGGTCCAGGGCGATATCACAAATACACTGATTAAGTGCGCCGGAGGCGAGTCGGTGCTTCTGACATATGACACAACCCTGCCGCGCCCCTATTCAAGGGGAGGCCGCGTTCAGGGGACGCGCGGCATTTGGACGGAAGACAACGCATCGGTATGCCTTGGGGATTCGGACAGGTGGGAACCTTTTTCGCGTTATCTTGACGATGAAAAATATGAGCATCCGCTGTGGTCGGCGTACAGAGCCCAGGGGGTTAAAGCAGGCCACGGCGGCATGGATTATCTGATAATGCGTGAATTCTGTGACCGTGTCAGGGACGGCAGGCCCTTCCCGATTGATGTATACGACGCGGCAACGCTGATGTCGGTCACCGTTTTATCCGAAATCTCCATCGTCTCGGGCAGCCGTCCGCAGACTTTTCCCGATTTTACCGACGGTCGATGGATTAAACCTGCAGGCAATCAAATACACGTCAAAAATATAATTATATACAAAAAAGGAGCAAATCTGCAATTATGAGCGAAACTATCAGAGAAAAGGGCGGAATATCGGTAGAAACAGACCATATATTCCCGATTATCAAAAAATGGCTTTATTCGGAAAAGGAAATTTTCCTGCGTGAAATAGTTTCAAATGCCGCCGACGCGATAATCAAATTAAAAAGGCTGTCCTCTCTGGGACATGTCTCGGATATCGGCAGCGACTTTAAAATCACCGTAACCGTCGATAAGGAAGCCGGAACCCTGACCGTATCGGACAACGGCATCGGCATGAACGAAGAAGAGGTGCGCACCTATATCTGCCAGATAGCCCTCTCGGGCGCCCTCGATTTCATTCAGAAATATGAAGGCGAAAGCAAGGACAGCGCGTCGAGCGGTATAATCGGACATTTCGGCCTCGGTTTTTATTCATCGTTTATGGTAAGCGATACGGTCGACATTATCACGCGTTCATATGACGGCTCGCCCGCGCTGAAATGGGTATGCACCGAGAGCGGCGACTATGAGATGTATGACGCCGAACGCGAAGAACGGGGCACCGATGTGGTCATGCATATCAGTGAAGACGAAAAGGAATATCTCGAAGAGGGCCCAATAAGGATGATATTAAACAAATACTGTTCATTCATGCCCGTTGAGATATATCTTGTCATCGAGGGCAAAGAAGAGGAGGAGCATGAGTGCAGCTGCGAGCACAAGGACGACGAAACCGTTGACTGTACCTGCGACCATTCGCCCAAACCGATAAACGACACCTCGCCGTTATGGCAGAGGCCGCCTTCCGAATGCACCGACGAGGATTATAAAGAATTTTATAACAAGGTATTCACCGATTTCCGCGAACCGTTATTCCAAATCCATATAAACGCCGATTACCCGCTGAATTTCAAGGGGATTCTGTATTTTCCGCGTATAAACAACGAATATGAAAGCCTTGAAGGTCAGGTCAAACTCTATTACAATCAGGTCTTTGTCGCCGATAACATCAAAGAGGTTATTCCCGAATATATGCTCATGCTCAAGGGTGTGCTGGACTGCCCGGACCTGCCCCTCAATGTTTCGCGCAGTTATCTGCAGAACAGCGGCTACGCGTCAAAAATATCCGCGCATATAGCAAAGAAGGTCTGCGATAAACTCAACGGTATGTTTAACACCGAACGGGAAAAATATGAAAAACTGTGGAACAATATCAAACTGTTTGTTGAATACGCTTCGCTGCGCGACCGCAAGTTTTACGACCGTATAAAAAAATCGGTGGTCTTCCCGGTTATCGGAGGCGGCTATAAGACGGTTAACGAATATCTTGAGTCAGCCAAAGAAACAAATGAGAATATCATCTATTATGCGACCGATAAGATAGCTCAGGCGCAGTATATCTCCATGCTCAACGGTCAGGATATCGATGTGATACTCCTGGATAAAATGCTGGACACGCAGTTTATCTCTACGGTTGAGAACGCGGAAGGGTCGGACGGCAGGAAATTTAAATTCATGCGCGTCGACTCGGACATCGCCTCCGCTCTCAAGGGCGACGGGGAGGAATACAAGAACGACAAGCTGACCGAACTCTTTAAAAAAATCTCGGGCGAGGAAAAGCTTGATGTTAAATTCGAGTCATTGAAAGACGTTCGGGTGCCGGCGTTGCTTACCGTTTCCGAACAGAACCGCCGAATGGAAGATATGATGAAGATGTACCGTATGAGCGGCGGCGAAGACGAAGAATCCTATAAAATGCCTCAGGAATCCACCCTTATTTTGAATTCGGGCAACTCCCTGATTCGCAAACTCGGCGAAAGCATCGATTCCGAAAGCTCCGAAGCCGCCGCGCGCCAGATTTATAAACTGGCTGTGCTTTCACAGCGGCAGCTGACCGCCGATGAGCTCAAGAGTTTCCTGTATGACAGCTTCGATATAATCGAAAAGACGGTCGATCCGGGCAGGTAAGACATTAGACAGGCAGTGAGGAAGGGTGATTCGGTGGACGCAAGGCAGATAATCAATGTCAATATAGACGCGCTGAACCGCGAATACACGTCCTTCGGCGAACGCAGACTGGCGCATATACGCGAACGCGCCGTCAATATGCACGGCATTATCGGCGATATCCAGGACAGGGACATATCATCGTGGCTTGACGCGATGAGAGCCCTTTACCGCGATACGTTATCGGCCGATGACGGCGGCGCGGATGACGGTGTTATCGCGCAGAACACGCGGGGTATATCGGATATGCGCGCTGCATTAAATGCCGCCGACCGTATATGCCTCTGCCGCGCCTTAGTCCAAACCTCCCCCCGCAGTCTGACAGCCCGGGAACTGCTGATAACCGACCCTCCGTCCGAAATGCCCAACCGCATAGCTTATCTGCGCAATGCCTATACCGACGCCGCTTATATTCGCTTCAGCGGTGTGCTGCACAATCCGACGGTTACCTATTGTGACGATTTCACGTCGGTTTGCGAGGAGGTCTATTACGGACGCACCTCAATGTGTATCATCCCCATTGAAAACTCCGCGGAGGGCAGACTGTCGGCTTTTCGCAATCTTATAAAAAAATACGAACTCAAGATTGTGTTGACCTGTCTTGTATCTTCGCCGGACGGGATTGAGACGCGATACGCGCTGCTCAAAAAGAATATTGAGCGTGTTGTGCTGGCCGGACAGCCCAGAAAGACCGAATTGTTTGAGTTTTCGGTTATCTGCGCTGACGGAAGCGGACTGTCGGACATTCTCAATGCCGCTCGCTCCTACGGTCTGAAACTCAATAAAGCCGACTGGACACCCGTGTCCTATTCGGAAACCGAATACGCGCAGAATCTGGTGTTTGGCATCGACGACGCCGAATTCGACAACTTTATCTGCTATCTGTCGCTGGAAGCGCCGCAGTTTATCGCCGTAGGCCTGTATCCGCATTTGCTCTGACAATAATAAAAAATTATAATCTATAATCAATTAAATGAATATCGACATCATACGCCGCCGGCTTGACACCCGCCGTGACCGCCAAATCGAATATTATCCTGAGCTGCCCTCCACCAATACCTTTCTCATGCGTCTCGCTTCCCGGGACTCCTCAGCCCTGTTATATACAGCCGTGATAGCGGGCACCCAGACGGCGGGCCGGGGACGGTTCACGCGTTCCTTCTATTCGCCCGGGGGAGGGTTGTATATCAGCGTACTCCTGCCCTGTCCGCCGGGCAACAATAATCTTACCCTCGCGGCGGGGGTCGCAGCCGCTGAGGCCATAGAAGAGACGGCCGGTATTCCCATACGTCTCAAATGGGTAAACGACCTTATCTGCGGCGGAAAAAAAATCGGGGGCATACTCTGCGAAAGTTCGGCGGACACCGCGGGCGTCAGATATGCGGTCTGCGGTATAGGCATAAATCTCGCACGGGTGACCTTTACCGGCGATATCGCGGATACCGCGATATCGGTTGAAGCGATGGGCGGGCAGACGCAGCCCGAAGAGCTGGCAGCCGCGCTGCTCAACCGTATCGACGCGCATACCGAAAACCCTGAGGGGGTATTGACCCTGTATAGAAAACGGATGGCCTATACGGGTGAGCATATCGCCTTTGCCGGAGCGCAAAAGGGGGAGGGTACGGTACTGGGTATAGACGATGACGGCAGACTGCTGGTCAGAACCGGGGCGGGGATAACGGCCCTGAATGCCGGAGAGATAACGCTGAAGCGTCAATGATCTAAAATAAACATCAACCAACAATCAAAAAACGGAGAATCGTATGAGCGAATATATGTCACGCTACAGGACCTGGCTGACAAGCGACAAACCCGACGCCCAAACCAAAGCCGAACTCGAAGCGATTGCCGGGGACGAAACGGCTGTCAGGGAACGGTTTGCCTCATATCTGGAATTCGGAACGGCCGGTCTGCGTGGCAGGATGGCGGCCGGCACCAATGCCATGAATGTTTATACCGTTATGCACGCAACACAGGGCTTTGCCGACTATATCAACGCCGGGACCGAATCGGGTACGGCGGCAATCGCCTTTGACAACCGGCACAACTCGGATTATTTCGCACGCTGCGCGGCGTCGGTTCTGGCGGCAAACGGTATCGGGGTTTTTATCTTCGACGACATACGCCCCACCCCCGAACTTTCCTTTGTCATCCGCAGACTGGGCTGCACCGCGGGCATAAATATCACCGCGTCCCATAATCCGAAGACGGACAACGGATATAAAGCCTACTGGTCGGACGGCGCGCAGCTGTCCACCGATCAGGCCAAAGAGGTGTCGGCGAATATAGCGGCGCGCGATATCTTCAGCGGAGTTAAAAGCCTCGATTACGATGAGGCGCTCAAAAGCGGCCTGGTATCGGTTATCGGAAATGAAATCGACGAGGCTTTCATGAAAGAAGTCATGAATCAGCGGGTAAATCCGGGTATTTTTGACGATATGGGTGGGGATTTCAGGATTGTATATACCCCGCTTCACGGAACCGGCAGCCGTATTGTACCGGAGGTTCTGCGCCGCTGCGGTCTGCGCGGTTTATACCCGGTTGAGGAACAGATGACCGCGGACGGGTCTTTTCCCAACCTTGCCAGACCCAATCCCGAATACCCGGAGGTATTCAAAGAGGGTATCAGACTTGCCGACGTTGTGGGCAGCGATCTTATAATAGCAAATGACCCCGACTGTGACCGCACCGGCGCCATGTCCCGCTGCACCGGCGGGTTTAACGTCATAACCGGCAATCAGATGGGAGCGCTGCTGCTCGACTATATAATTACCGCCCATAAAGAGCGGGGCGGTCTGCCGGAAAATCCCTACGCCATTAAAACAATAGTCACCACCGAGGTTGTCACAAAGATATGCCGTCTCAACGGTGTAAAACTGTATGATGTGCTGACCGGATTCAAGTATATCGGTGAGATTATTACAAAGTGCGAAAACGAAAAAGGCGGAACCTTTTTATTCGGTTTTGAAGAAAGCTACGGTTATATGAAGGGCACGTATGCCCGTGATAAGGACGGTGTTGTCGCCTCGATGCTCATATGCGAAATGGCCGCCTTTTACCGCAAAAAGAATATGACCCTGACCGACGCGCTCAAATATCTGTATGACCGCTACGGATATTACGCGGAACTTACAGACGAGAGTTATTTCAGAGGACCGGACGGCAAGGAACGCATGACGGCGCTCATGGCTGCCCTCAGACACAACCCGCCCGCGGAGATTGCGGGTATCAGGGTCGTCAAAATCCGTGATTATCTCAGCGGACAGATAACCGACCCGGAATCGGGTGAGACATATCCGACGGGTTTGCCCGAATCCAATGTCCTGTATTTTGAACTTGGGGGGGATAACGCCGTTATTATCCGTCCGTCGGGTACCGAACCCAAAATAAAGTTATATTATCTCATGAACGGTGCCGATTACGAGGAAGCGGCGTCTCAGATCGGTCGGTGCAGGGAAGCGGTGCAATCCTGGTTTTAACACGGTATATTATAAAAAAGGAGTAACGGATATGGGGAAGATTTCTCTGCAGATGTATACACTGCGCGATTATACGAAAAACGAAGCCGATCTGCGGTCAACTTTAGCCCGCTTGTCGGCGCTGGGATTTGACTGTCTGCAGTATTCGGTGCCGGCTTATATGACCGATACCGATTTCAAGGCGCTGCTGGACGAATACGGCATGCGCGTCGATTCGGTGTCCTGCCGCGCCGCCGATATAAAGGAAAAACTCCGAGTGCTTGTTTCGCGCTGTGAGCTTTTTAACACGCGTTATATCAGCGTGGATTCCATTCCGGGCAGTATGACCACCCCTGAAGGGTTTTCCGAATACGCGCATACACTCAACGGTCTGGCCTCGCTCCTCACCCCGTATGGCATTAAATTACTGTATCACTTTCATTCCTTTGAACTTGTCAGTTACGGGACCGAGAACGGAGCGGACATTTTCCTGCGGGAGACCGGAGACGGCGTATCGGTCATGCCCGACACCTACTGGCTCGCCGATGCCGGCGTATCGCCCGCCGATTTTATACGGCGTTACCGCGAACGCATAAAATATGTGCATGTCAAGGATTACGCGATTGTCCGCCATGGTGAAAATTCCGACGGGTCAATTGTGCGTTTTGCCGAGGTGGGCCGGGGCAATCTGGACTGGTCCAAGATCATGGACGCATGCGGCGACATCGGCTGCGAATATTATGTCATCGAGCAGGATTACAGTTACGGGCGTGACCCCTTTGACTGCGTCGCCGACAGCAGGGCTTACCTGCGCCGGTTCGGAATAGCATGAAACCGAACATAGGCTTTCAGCTGTCAAGCATAACCCCCTACCTTGATACCGAAGAAAAGATCAAAGCGTCATTTGAAAAAATCGCCCGCATCGGCTATGCATATTTACAGCTGCAGGGGGTGCCTTCCGCCATCAAAAGCAGCTTTATCGCCGGTGAGCTGAAAAAGAACGGGCTTGTTTGCGTTGCCTCGCAGGAGGATTACCCCTTTGGTTTCGGTGAAAACCCCGCTGCCGCCATCGAACGCGCCGTTATATGCGGCTGTAAATATATCGCGTTCGCCCTGATTCCCCGGGAAGCGGACAACACCGATGAACTCAGGGCTTTTGCCGAAAGGATTGCCGAAATAGGCGAAGAGGTTGAGCGCGCGGGTCTGGTTTTTTCATTTCATCCGATCGGCAGCGATTATCGCGAGATGGACGGCATACCGGTCTATGAGCGTCTGCTCGCGCTGCTGCCGCAGCTGCATCTGACATTCTGCGTACAAGCCGCTTTAGGTAATAACAGCGATAACAAATATACAGAAAGCCAAATAGAAAGCATTTTTCGCCGCTATGGCGGAAAAACCGAACTTGTACATTTTAAGGACAATATCACACTGCCCGACGGCACCTGTCAGTTGATGCCCCTCGGCGAGGGCAGTCATGACTGGCGGCCTTATTACCGTATGTGCACGGAATATAAGACGGAATATATCTTTGCCGAGCAGGAACGCTGGACACGGGACGCCTTTGACTGCGCGCGGGCATCATATGATTATTTAACGGCATTATCCAAATCCGATAATTCCGATAATCGATAATAACGAAAAAAAAGGGAAACGCATAAACGAACATGCGTTTCCCTGAACGGCAACTCTTACCGTCCTTTTATCCGCCTATAATAACCTCGCGTCCCGTTGCCGCCGACTCATAGATGGCGTCAATCATCTGCATGAGCACCACGCCGTCGCGGGCGGGGGCGCAGCAGGGGGTGTTGTTTGCCACACAGTCGATAAAATGGGCGATTTCGTATGTAAAGATATCGTTGAAACCGGATGCCTTACTGTACTTTTCGTCATCGATAAGCCCGTCGGTGCCGTCCGATTTGAAGTACGCGCTGGGGTTGCCCAGTTTAATGCCCGCCTTGCTGCCGAATATCTCGACGTCGCCGGTATCATGTTTGATATTGAGGTTGAAGGATGCGGCCACATGCATGACAAAGCCGTTGTCAAAGCGGATAAAACCGGTTGCGAAATCCTCAACGTTGCGCGCGAAGCCCCCGGTGGTTTCGGCGGTCCATGCTTTGTCTCCCCCTTGGGCGGCGTTTCCGATATTGTCAAAGGTCACCCCGTATGCCGCCACGGGAGAAGGGCAGCCGGCCAGATAACGGGCCAGGTCCATGACATGCACACCCAGGTCGATGAGCGGTCCGCCGCCCGAATAGAACTTGTCGCCGAACCAGCCCCCCGGACAGCCGTTGCGTCGGAGATAGGAAACATTGGCGAAATATATATCACCGGCGGCGCCGCTGTCGATAAAGTCTTTGGCGGCTTCGGCGTCGGTTCCGAATCTGCGGACAAAACCAATCTGCAGGAGTTTGCCGTTCCTGATCGCAGCCTGCTCCATAAGTTTCGCCTCGGCGGCATTCATGGCCATGGGCTTTTCACATATGACATTGGCGCCCCCGTTGAGCGCCGCCACCGCCGCGCCGCAGTGGGCGCTGTTCCATGTGGTCACGCTGACCGCGTCCAGCGCTTCGTTTGCCATCATCTCGTTATAATCGGTATATACGCGTTTGACGCCGTATTTTTCGGCATATGCCGTGACCTTTTCCTTATCGATATCGCAGACCGCGGTCACCTCACACATGTCGGGTACGGCATTATAGCCGTTCATATGAAAATGACTGATTCCGCCGGTACCGATGATGCCGACCTTTATTTTAGACATATTAAATCACCTCAGCAATTTTTTTTAATTCTAACATATTTATTCCGCAAAGTCAACCGATAATAAAATTAACGGCACAAACCAATTAAAATAATAATATAATAAAACACAAAAAAACACGAAAGGGAATATAGTCGGTATTATGAGCGAACAGGAAATCAGCCGCCGGCACCGCAAACGCAATTTCTATAAATGCTTTTCTGATACAACGGTGGACGAACTGGAGAGCCGCCTGATTGAAGCCGCAACGCGGGAAGAAAAAGCCTTCTACCGTTCAATGCTGAATTTAAAACTGCAGCTTGAGCAGGAAAAAATTGTCGGCGAAATGCTTGTATGAGCGCGAATGAAAATCGGGACAGTATATTTACCATCTTCGCGGGGGTCAACGGATCCGGGAAGACCTCGCTGTACGCCGTTTTAAAGAACGTCACCCCGCTGGGGGATCGGGTGAATATCGATGAAATAGCCATAAATATGGGCAGCTGGCGCGATGCCCTGACCCAGGTCAAAGCGGGACGGGAAGCCATCAAAC
>JAQVWU010000392.1 GCA_028709565.1 Eubacteriales bacterium | reverse complement strand
ACCATTGACGCCGCCGATGCCGAGAGGAAGATTTCAAAGTATACCAAGGCTGTCATTCCCGTCCATATTCAGGGCTTCCCGTCCGACATGGACGCGCTGGGCGCCCTCGCTAAAAAATACAATATCGCTATTGTGGAGGACGCCTGTCAATCGGTGGGCGGTTCATATAAGGGCAGAAGACTCGGTTCAATCGGCGATGCCGGAACCTTCAGCTTTAATTATTATAAAGTCATCACATCCGGGGAGGGGGGCGCCATGTTTACCTCCAACCGCACCCTGTATGAACGCGCGCTTATACATCACGACAGCGGCGGCATCGCCTATTTCGGAAAGCAGCTGGACGGGGTTAACGAACCCCAGTTCTGCGGCAGCCAATACAGAATCAGTGAGATTACCGGCACCGTTATCCGCGCTCAGCTGAAGAAGCTCGACGGCATTCTTGCCGATTTACGCAAAAACAAGGCGCTGCTCATGTCGGAACTGTCCGATGTATTGGATTTCATCCCCTCCCACGACCCTGAGGGTGACTGCGCGACCACCATGGCGGTCCGCTTTGAGACCAAAGAAGCGGCGCGGAGTTTCGGCAGCGCGGTCGGCGGCACACTGCCCATTAACACGGGCAAACATGTGTATACCAACTGGACACCGGTCATGAACAAACGCGGCGCCTTCCATCCCCTCATGGACCCCTATAAAATGGAGGCAAACCGTGATCTCAATCATAACTATACGCCCGACATGTGTCCGCGCACCCTTGACCTGCTTGCCCGTACCGTTTATATAAGCATCAATCCCGACTGGGACGAACAAGGCAGATCAGCGGTCGCCAAACGCTGCCGCGACGCCCTGAAGTAATTCGCTTTATTCATGATTATTAAACTATCTTATTCTTATTTTTGAATTAATTGATTAAGGAGTAAAAAACATGCCGGCTGAATTTGCATACGCCCAATGGCCCTGGGGGACCGGGTCAAAGGAGGAATTTATCACGTCCTGCCGTGACCTTTCGGAGGTAGGATTCGAATTCTTTGAGAGTGTCAAGGCTTTCATCGACACATTCAAGGACGACATTGGTGAATTTAAGGCGATAACCGAAGAATATAACGTAAAACCGGTCAGCTTTTACTTTCATTTGAGCGACAACCATGATTTCGATATCGAAGATTTAAAAGCCAAAATAGGTTTTGTGGCTGCCAACGACATTAAAACCATCAGCGTCCAGGGCAGGTGGAGTGATAAACCCGCGACCCGGGCAGACCTGGAAGCCACGACTAAAACCATTGTCGAATACGGTAAAATATGCAGAGATTATGGTATTCTGCCCTGCGTTCACCCGCACCACAACACGGCCATTATGTATGAGAATGAGATTGACTATGTCATGTCCCATACCGATCCCGATGAGATCGCGTTCGGTCCCGATACCGCGCACCTCTCCGCCGGAGGCTGCGATCCGGCCGCCGTCTTTGAAAAATATAAGAACCGCATCCGTTTCACCCATCTCAAGGACCTCAAAGGCGCCCTTAAGTCGGGAGGAATGCAGGCGGGCGTTGAGGTCTATTCCAATTTCCGTGAACTCGGCGAAGGTGACATAGATTTCAAGGGCATTTTTGACGTGCTCAAGAGTGTTGATTATCAGGGCTATCTCTGCGGGGAGCTCGACCGCAGCCGTTTTACCAACAAAGAGAGCGCCAAAATCACCATGAAATATCTCTGCGACAACTGGTAAGGGTGCGGAGGAATGACCGCATCAAAACTGAGAACCGGTATTATCGGCATGGGATATATCGGGGAGAGCCATATTGACGCGGTCCGACGTATCGGCCTGTGCCGCCTTGCGGCGGTCGCCGATACCAACGCGCCGCTTGCGCGCGTCAAAGCCGATCTGTACGGTGTGGACCGCTGTTATAATTCGGTCGATGAAATGCTCACGGACCCCGATATCGATGTCATCCATAACTGTACGCCGAATAATCTCCACACCGAGATTAACCGACGGATTATTGCCGCGGGCAAACATCTGTTCAGCGAAAAACCTCTCGCCAAAACCTACGCGGAAGCGGCGGAGCTGGTTGAATTCGCGAAAAATTCAGGGGTTGTCTGCGGCGTCAACTTCAACTATCGCATGAATCCCATGGTACAGGAAATGCGCAGCCGCATCGCAAGGGGCGACATAGGCAGTGTGCGTATAATTTCGGGGTCATACCAGCAGGACTGGCTGCTCTATGATACCGACTATAACTGGCGGCTGGAACCCGATATAGCCGGCATCTCCTGCTGTGTTGCCGACATCGGCTCTCATTGGATGGACGCGGTCCAGCATATAACCGACAGCCGGATAACCGAGGTTATGGCCGACCTTGTCACCTTTATTCCCTATCGTAAAAAGCCGAAAAACCAGCGGGAAACCTTTGCCGGCAGCCTGACAGCCGATTACGAAACGGTAAAAGTAGAAAACGAGGATTACGGGGCGGTGCTGTTCAAAACGGACAGCGGCGCGTCGGGGGTTTTTCATGTCTCCGAGGTCAGCGCGGGACACGGCTGCTATTTCGGCATTGAGGTCAACGGCAGCAAGGCTTCGCTGCGGTGGAATCAGGAGGAGAACGACCGGCTCTGGATGGGATTCCGCGACGATGACAACCGCTGTATTATACGCAATCCCCATACCATGGCGCCGGAAGCGCGCCGTCATACCTCTCTGGCCATGGGGCACCCCGAGGGCTGGAATGATGCCTTCCGGGGCAATATCGCGGCATTTTACACCTGTATCGCCGAGGGGGAAAACAAAGGCGACTTCGCGACCCTGGAACAGGCCGCCTATATAGTCCGCCTTACCGAAGCGATAGTCGAAAGCTCAAGAACCCGTTCATGGATCAGTGTGTAAATATATATTATACATAATCAGGAAAGGCAGAACCATATTATGAGCAGATTCAAATTTTCGGCGGGTCCTTGGAACGTGCACGAAGGAGCCGACGCTTTCGGGCCCGATATCAGAAGCGCGGTTTCCCTGGAGGAAAAGTTCGCCGCCTTTGCCGAAATCGG